>JAOPVD010000172.1 GCA_025966295.1 Frankiales bacterium
TGGGCGGCGATCTCGCCGGAGAGGGCGGCCAGGCGCACCGCGGCCTGCTCGGTCGGCGCGGCCGTGTCGGCCACCGCCGACTCGATCCGCTTCGAGAGGGCCTCGATGCGCTGACCGAGCAGCGACGTCGAGGTGCGCAGGTCGGCGACCACCGTGCTGACCGTCCCGCCGAGCCGCTCGACGGCGGCGTCGGAGGCCGCGAGCCGGACGCTCTCGGTCAGTCCGGTCACCTGCACCCGCAGCTCGGTGAGGAGGCTGGAGACGGCGCGCTGCTCGCTGACCTGCTCCTCGACGGCACGGGAGAGCAGAGCCTGCATCCGGTCGGACACCGGACCGCCGGGCGGAGCCCCGCCTGGGGTGTCAGTCACCGCGCTCGTCCTCCTCGTCGTCACCGGCCTGCGCGGTGACGCGGCGAGCATCGCACCCGGAGGGCCGCAACGTGGTGACCTCAGGCCCGCGCGCGCTGCGCGTCGGCGTCCTCCCGCAGCGCGAGGAAGGCCCGCGCGACGGTCTCGGGGCGCTCCATCTGGGCCACGTGCCCCACGCCGGGGAGCACGAGCAGCCGCGACGAGGGGAACGCGGCGAGTGCCTTCGGCGCCAGCGCGACGTCCACCAGGCGGTCCTCGGTGCCCCAGACGAGCAGGGTCGGCACCCGGATCCCGGCGGCCTGCTGCCACAGGTTGCGGTGGCCGCGCTCGAGGTAGCTGGCGATCAGGCCCCGCAGCGAGCCCGCGAACGCGTCCGAGCTGTGCCGCAGGCCGTTGCGCCGGCCCACCTCCTCCGCCGCCTCCCGCAGCCGCTGCTCGGGGATCTGGCTCGGGTCGCCGAAGCACAGCTCCAGCACCGCCCGGGCGCGGGCCTCCGGGCTGGCCTCGGCCAGCCGGCGACTGAGCACCTGGGACAGGCCGGGCACGAGCAGGAGCGGCAGCCGCGGGTCGAGGCCGCGGCGCGGGCGCAGCGACGGCAGTGCCGGCGACACCAGCGTGAGGGTGCGGACCAGGTCCGGCCGGCGGGCCGCGACCTGGGTCGACACCGCCCCGCCGAGGCTGTTGCCGAACAGGTGCACCGGGCCGCGGTCCTGCCGCTCCAGCAGCGCGATCACGGCCCGGGTGTGGGTGCGCAGCGCGTACGAGCCGGACTCCGGCGGCGCCGAGCGGCCGAAGCCGGGGAGGTCGAGCGCCGCCCCGTCGACCTGCCCGGCCAGCAGGCCCATCAGGTCCGTCCAGTTCGTCGACGCCCCGCCGAGGCCGTGCACGAACAGCGCCGGCTCGGCCCCGGTCCAGGGCGCGCTGCGGACGAACAGGCCGTGCTGCTCGGTCCCCGGCCAGGGCGGCAGCACGCCGTCCCAGGTCGGCAGCGACGTGTCCGCGAGGCGGACGTCGGTGCGGCTCATCGGGGGCTCCAGCTCTCGCCGACCGGAAGGTCCCGGTCCTCGCCCACCAGTCTGGTCGGCAGCCGGCCGACGGCCGTCAGCACCCCGTCCTCCACCAGCACCCCGGACTCCTCCGGCAGGCCCAGGACGTGGACGTCCGACGGCACGCCCTCCTTGACCGCACGGAGCCAGTCGCCGCGACTCGACCCGCCGCTCCAGTGCGGTACGACGAGGACGCCCGGCACCACCCCGAGCCCGCGGGCCACGGCGAGCCCGGCCGGACCGCGCCGGTCCGGCAGGACGGTCCAGGGGCAGAGCACCATCGCCCCGGCGCTGGCCCCCATGACGCTGCCGCCGGCCTCCAGCAGGTCGCGGAGCAGCTGACCCACCGGGCTGGCGATGAGGGCCGTCAGCAGCCGGCTCGGCGAGCCGCCCGGCAGGACCAGCAGCCGGGCGGTGCGCAGCACGCGGAGCGCCTCGGCGGCGTCCTCCCGCACGTCCGGTGCGGCCAGCACGTCGCTGGCCCCCAGCGCCCGGAAGTGGCTGACGCCGTTGGCGGTGGCGGTGCGGTAGTCGCCGCCCACCTCAGCGGCCAGTGCGGTCACCACGACCGGGCCGTCGACGCGGTCGAGCAGCGCCTTGTCCATCGCCCGGCAGCCGGAGGAGAACTCGCCGCCGCCCTCCAGGAGCACCGTCACGCCGGCAACCCTGGCATACCGGCCGTCAGACCACGGCGAGCAGCATCTCCAGCCGCCGGTTGAGCGCGTCCAGCGTGGCCCGGATGACGGCCTGCCGGACGTCCTCGCGGACACCGGCGGCGCCGGTGAGTCGCTCGGTGCCCTTGCTGGTGAGCAGCGTGAGCGCCACCAGCACGGTGCGCTCGCTGCCCATCGGGGCGATCTCGAGGTGGTCGAGCTCGAAGCGCACCTGGCCGTCCACCAGCTCCTCGACGGCCCGCAGGGTGGCGGTCGCGACCGCCCGGTGCACCCCCGACTGCGAGGCGGCGCCGCGCGCCTCCCCGAGGGCGATCCGCTCGCCGGACGACAGCGTCACCGACGCGGTCACGTCCAGGCCCGAGCTCACCAGGTGCATGCGGGCGATGGCCGGACGGGCGGCGAGGCGCTGCTGCGGCACCGCGGGAGCCGGCCGCTCGACGACCGCCTCCTCGACGACCTGCACCCGGTCGGCGTCGATGCCGACCCCGAACCGCTCGCGCAACAGGCGTCCGACCGTGCTCGCGACGGCTGCCTCGTCCACCCCCGGGTCGAGGTCCAGGCGCAGCGTGCCCAGCCCGCCCTCGTCGTCAGGGGTCACGTCAGCATCACTCACGCCGGGAACCGCGCGCAGCGCGGCCACCAGCGCACGGTGGTCCATGGCGGTCACGACGGGGGCTCTCTGGTAGGCGGTCTGCAGGGAAGCAGATCAGTTCGACCAGCATGATCGACACCGCCCTGCCCCGGGAGGCCCGAACGGTAGGCCGAATCGGACGTCCCGCGGGGGCCGTTCGGGCTAATTGAGCAGGCCGGCCGTCACGCGCTCTTGCGCGCGGCCGCCTTCTTGGCCGGCGCCTTCGCGGCCGCCTTCTTGGCCGGGGCCTTCTTGGCCGGCGCCTTCTTCGCCGCCGCGGCCCTCTTCGCGGGCGCCTTCTTCGCCGGCGCCGACCCGCCGCCGGCCTGGCCCTTCTTCGCGGCCTCCACGCTGGCGCGGAGCGCGGCCATCAGGTCCACGACGGTGCCGCTGGTGGGCTGCGCGCCCTCCGGCTGGACGACCTCGCGGCCCTCCACCTTGGCGTCGATGACCGCCTGCAGCGCCTCCCGGTAGCTGTCGCTGTACTGCGCCGGGTCGAAGTCGCCGCTCAGGGTCTCAATCAGGCTGCTGGCCATCGCCAGCTCCTGCGGCCGGACCTCCACGTCCTCGTCGAGGAACGCGAAGTCCGGGGTGCGGACCTCGTCGGGCCACAGCATCGTCTCGAGCACGAAGACGCCGTCGCGCACCCGCAGCGTCGCCAGCGACTCGCGGTTGCGCAGCGCCACCTTGACGATCGCCACCTTGTCGGACTGCTCGAGCGCCTCGCGCAGCAGCACGTACGGCTTGGTGCCGCTCTTCTCGGGCTCGAGGTAGTAGCTCTTGGCGAAGTAGATCGGGTCGACCTCTTCGAGCGGCACGAACTGCAGGACGTCGATCGCCTTGCTCGTGGTGAGCGGCAGGTCCTTGAAGTCGTCGTCGGTCAGCACCACGGTCTCGCCGCCGGGCAGCTCGTAGCCCTTGGCGATGTCGCCGTACGCGACCTCCTCGCCGTCGACGGCGGCGACCCGCTTGTACTTGATCCGGCTGCCGTCGGAGCGCCGCACCTGGTGGAACGAGACGTCCTTCTCCTCGGTGGCGCTGTAGAGCTTCACCGGGATCGTCACCAGCCCGAAGCTGATGGCGCCCTTCCAGATCGACCTCACGCGTGCCCCCTACCCCGACCGATGACGATCACGCTAGAGGGGCGGCCGGGGCGGGTCCACACACCCGCCCCGGCCGAGAGCCGAAAGGTACGTCGACTGCGGGAGCCGGCGCGCCCATGGTTCGGGATCGTGGAGCCGATTTGGGGAAGGAGGCTGGCGTGCCCCTCGACACCTACCGCGCCAAGCGCGATGCCCGCCGGACCCCGGAGCCGGTGCCGGACACCGGCAGCACGGTGGTCGACCACACCGGTGACGCGCAGGCCGGCCGCGGCGACACGTTCGTGGTGCAGGAGCACCACGCGACGGCGCTGCACTGGGACGTCCGGCTCGAGCGGGACGGCGTGCTGGTCAGCTGGGCGGTGCCCAAGGGGCTGCCGCTGGACCCGGCGACCAACCACCTGGCCAAGCAGACCGAGGACCACCCCCTGGCGTACGCGACGTTCGCCGGCGAGATCCCGCGCGGCGAGTACGGCGGCGGCCGGGTCACCGTCTGGGACAGCGGCACCTATGAGCTCGAGAAGTGGCAGCCGGACGAGGTGAAGGTCGTCCTGCACGGCAGCCGCGTCGAGGGCCGCTACGTGTTCTTCCGGACCCGGTCGGGCCGGAGCGGGAGCGACTCCTGGATGGTGCACCGCATGGACGGCCCGCCGCCCGGCTGGGCGCCGCTCCCGCAGGACCTGCGGCCGATGCTGGCCACCGCCGGGACGCTGCCCCCCGACGACGACGCCTGGGCCTACGAGGTGAAGTGGGACGGCGTCCGGGCCCTCGTCGCGGTGGACGGCGGCCGGCTGCGGATCACCAGCCGCAACGGCAACGACGTGACGTCGTCCTACCCGGAGCTGCGCGGGCTGGGCCTGCAGCTCGGGTCGCGGCAGGTGCTGCTGGACGGCGAGATCGTCGCGCTCACCGCCGAGGGGCGCTCGGACTTCGGCGTGCTGCAGGCCCGGATGCACGTCGCCCGGCCCGGCGCGGCCCTGTTGCGGTCCACGCCGGTGCAGCTCGTGGTGTTCGACGTGCTGCACCTGGAGGGCGAGTCGCTGCTGGACCGGACCTACGACGAGCGCCGGGCGGCGCTGGACGGCCTCGAGCTGGAGGGCGAGCACTGGCAGGTGCCGCCGGCGTTCCTCGGCGGCGGTCCGGCCGTGCTGGAGGCCACCCGGGCGCAGGGCCTGGAGGGGATCGTCGCCAAGCGCCGCGACTCCCGGTACCTGCCGGGTCAGCGCACCGACTGCTGGCGCAAGGTCAAACACGTGCGGCGCACCTCGGTGGTCATCGCCGGCTGGAAGCCCGGCGAGGGCGGCCGGGCGGGCCGGATCGGCTCGCTGCTGCTGGGGGTCCAGGGCCCGGGCGGGCTGGAGTACGCCGGGCACGTCGGGACCGGGTTCAGCGCCGCGACGCTGGCCGACCTGGGGGCTCGGCTGGAGCCGCTGCGCCGGCCGGACTCGCCGTTCGCGACCCCGGTGCCGCGCCTCCACGCCAAGAGCGCCGTGTGGGTGGAGCCTGCGCTGGTGGCGGAGGTCGACTACACGGAGTGGACGCGCGACGGTCGGCTGCGGCACCCGTCGTACAAGGGGTTGCGGGACGACATCGACCCGGAGGACGTGGTGCGCGAATGAGCGCCGGGACCAAGGTGGTCGTCGACGTCGAGGGTCGGCACGTCGCGCTCACGAACCTGGAGAAGGTGCTCTACCCCAACGGCTTCACCAAGGGGCAGGTCATCGACTACTACACCCGGATCGCGCCGGTGATGCTGCCGCACCTGCAGGGCCGCGCGGTGACCCGCAAGCGCTACCCCGACGGCGTGCAGGGCCCGGTCTTCTTCGAGAAGAACGCGCCGCGCGGCACCCCCGACTGGGTGCACACCGAGGTGCTCCCCTCCCCCGGCTCCAGCAAGAACAGGGACACCATCGAGTACGTCGTCATCGACGACCTGGCCACCCTCGTCTGGACCGCCAACCTGGCCGCCCTGGAGCTGCACACCCACATGTGGAAGGTGGGCCGCAAGACGCCCGACCTGCTGGTGTTCGACCTCGACCCCGGCCCGCCGGCCAGCATCGTGGAGTGCTGCCAGGTGGCCCTGGAGCTGCGCGACAAGCTCAGCCCCGAAGGCCTCGAGCTCTACCCGAAGACCAGTGGCAGCAAGGGGATGCAGCTGTACGCCAGGGCGCCGGTGCGCGACACCAACGCCTACGCCAAGCGGGTGGCCGAGGAGCTCGAGCGGGCGCATCCCGACCTGGTCGTGAGCCGGATGACGAAGGCGGTGCGGCCCGGCAAGGTGCTCGTGGACTGGTCGCAGAACAACATGGCCAAGACCACCGTCACGCCCTACTCGCTGCGTGCCAAGGACGAGCCGACGGTGTCGACCCCGATCACCTGGGCCGAGGTCGAGAGCTGCACCCGGCCCCGGGACCTGGTCTTCACCAGCGACGAGGTGCTGGAGCGGGTGGCCGGGTCGGGCGACCTGTTCGCGCCGCTACTGAGCTGACTTCTCCGGCGCCGGCTCGTGCTCCTCCTGGGTGAAGAAGGAGAACTTGCCGTCCGCCTCGAGCAGCCCGACCTCCACCTTGGACAGGTCGTCGATGCCCTGCTCGCGCAGGGCTTCCAGCACCTCGGTGTCGGTCAGCCGCTCGAGCCGCATCACGTCCTCGCGGAGCCGGCCGCGGCTCACGATGACGACCGGGGTGCCCTCCAGGACCGTCCGAGTGCGCGGGAACCGGAAGCTCACCCAGGAGGCGAGCAGGATCAGCGTCGCGAACGTCCCGATGGCCAGCATCGCGCCGGTGATCGAGTAGTCCTCCTGGGTCACGCCCTGCTGCACCAGGTCGCCCATCACGAGCAGCAGCACGAGCTCGAAGGCGCTCATCTGCCCGAGCTCCTTCTTGCCGAGCACGCGCATGACGAACCACAGGAACAGGTAGGCGACCGCGGCCCGGTAGACGATGTCCATGGGGCTCCTAGGGGAAGATCCGGGTGCGGAAGCGCACGGTCACGACCGGACGGCCGTCGGCGTCGAGCACCGAGATCTCGCCGGACTCGCCGCGCTGGCGGGCCGGCTCGACGCGGGTGTCGGAGCTGATGACGAAGTCGGCACCGTCGGGTGCGGCGTACTCGACGTAGTCGTACTGCGCGTCGGTGGTGCTCTTCTCCGGCTGCGGGTCGAAGCTGTTCTGGTCGAACAGGTCGAAGTACGACGACAGCATCCGGACCCGGATCGGGTCGCTGAAGCCGCCGTCGTGGTGGATGCGGACCTGGAACGGCACCGCGTGTCCGGGTCGGCTGACCTGGGCGTAGGTGACCTCGACCCGGTAGCCGCCGGCGCTCGCCTGTGCGCTCTGGCTGCGCGTGCCGAACATGCCTGTGGCACCGACCAGCACGAACGCCACCAGCAGGACGGCCCCGACCCGCCGGGCCAGCCGCGCCCGCCGGACCTCGCGCAGGGCGGGGGCGTCGGGCAGCGTGGTGGGCACGTCAGGCATCTACCTCCGGACGATCTTGTCCAAACGGTCGAGGTCGGCGAGCAGGTCCGCGGGAGCGTCCAGCACGTCCACCGCACCCGCGTCGCGCAGCGCCTGCTCGCACAGCCCACCGGCGAGCAGCCCGATGCTCGCGACGCCGGCGGCGCGCGCCGCCTGGGCGTCCCAGACCGTGTCGCCCACCAGCACCGCGTCCTGCGGCCCGACGCCGGCCGCCTCCAGCGCGGCCAGCACCACGTCGGGGTGCGGCTTGCCGCGCTCCACGTCGGAGGAGCTGATGACGGCGTGCACCACGTCGTCGGCCGCCAGCAGCGCCCGGAAGGCGGCGATGTCCTCGGGCGAGCCGGAGGTGGCCCAGACCACCCGCCAGCCGCGCGCGGCGCAGGCCCGCAGCAGCTCACCGGCGCCGCGGTAGGCCTGCGCCCGCGGCCGCAGCGCCGCCCAGCGCTCGTCGTGGCCGTCCACGACCGCCTGGTCGGGGTGCCCGAGCAGGGTCTCCACCAGGTCAGCTGCCGGCCGCCCGATGGCGTGGTGCACGTCCCGGCCGCTGACCTCGTGGCCGGCCGCGCCGAACGCCTCCCACCAGGCGTGCACGTGCAGGTAGTTGCTGTCGACCAGGGTGCCGTCCAGGTCGAACAGCACCGCGACGTCCCTCGACGGGACCGCCGTACCGGGTGTTGTCTCGTTCATGGGACCCGCCTACCCGGGGTAGGACGCCCGCACCCGAGCCGAGGAGCACGCTGTGACCGGAGTACCGCCGCCCGTCCTGACCGACGAGGCGCTCGACCGCGAGCTCCTGCACCTGCACGAGACCCGGAACGACACCTTCCTGCACGGCAGCGAGGACGCCCTCGCCTTCCACAGCGCGCGCACCCAGGCCCTGGAGGAGGAGTACCTGCGCCGCAACCCCGACCGGGTCATCGACGCCCGCCGCACCCGACACGGGTCACGGGAGCTGTCGGGCCAGGACGCCTGACCAGGTCAGTCCCTCAGCAGCCTTGCCCTAGGCTCGCGCCGTGACCGCCAGCAGCGACGTACCCGCCCGCGGTCAGCGGCTGCCCCGGCCTGCCCGGCGCAAGCAGCTCCTGGGCGCGGCCCAGGAGATCTTCGTGGCGCAGGGCTACCACGCCGCCGCCATGGACGACATCGCCGAACGCGCGGGCGTCTCCAAGCCGGTGCTCTACCAGCACTTCCCCGGCAAGCTGGAGCTGTACCTGGCGCTGCTCGAGGAGCACGCCGCCGCGCTGGTGCAACGGGTCCGCGAGGCGCTCAAGACGACCACCGACAACCGGGCCCGGGTCGCGGCCTCGGTGACCGCCTACTTCGACTTCGTCGACGGCGACGGCGAGGGCTTCCGGCTGGTCTTCGAGAGCGACCTGCGCAACGACCCGGCCGTGCGCGAGCGGGTCGAGCGGATGACGCAGGAGTGCGTCGACGCCATCACCGACACCATCGCGCACGACACCGGCTTCCGCGCCGACGAGGCGCAGCTGCTCTCGGCCGGCCTCACCGGCATGGCCGAGATCGGCGCCCGCTGGTGGCTGTCGAGCGAGGGCCGGGTGCCCAAGGAGCGGGCGGTCGAGCTGATCGTCGGCCTGGCCTGGCGCGGCATCTCGGGCGCTCCGCTGCACCCCGACGGTTCTGCTGAGGGCTGACACCGGCGGCATCGGACCGGCGCTCGGTTAGCCTGCGAGCGAGACTCACTGCAACACAACCCCGGAGGCCCTCGGTGGAGGTCAAGATCGGCGTCCAGTACGCCTCGCGCGAACTGGTCCTTGAGAGCGCGCAGAGCGCTGACGAGGTCGCCAAGGCGGTCTCCGAGGCCCTCAAGGCCGACCTCGGCGTGCTCACCCTGGTGGACGAGAAGGGCCGGCGCATCCTCGTCCCGGCCGACAAGCTGGCCTACGTCGAGATCGCCGAGTCCGAGCAGCGTCGGGTGGGCTTCGGCGCGATGTAGCTGCGCTCAGGCCTGCAGGCCGAGCAAGGCCATCCGCTCCTCGTGCTTGTCGGTGATGCTCTTGAGCAGCCGGGTGATGCCCGCCAGGTCCCCGCTGCCGACCAGCAGCTCCAGCAGCGCGTCCCGCTCCACCGCCACCACCTGCGCCTGGATGAGGGCCTCGCCGACCAGGCGCCGGGCCCACAGCGCCAACCGGCCGCCGACCGACGGCTCCTGCGCGATGATCTCCTGCACCCGGGCCACCGCGAAGGCGGCCTGGCCGGTGTCCTTGAGCACCGCCTGGATGAGCGCCCGGGTCTCGTCGTCGGTGACGTAGGTCGAGACCTCGCGGTAGAAGTCGGTGGCCATCCCGTCGCCGACGTAGGCCTTGATGAGGCCCTCATACCAGTCCGAGGGCTGGGTGGAGTCGTGGAAGGTGTCGAGCGGCTCCACGAACGGCGCCATCGCCTCGCCGGGGTCCACCCCGCGCGCCGCCAGGTGGTCGCGCAGCTGCCGGAAGTGCCCGAACTCGGCGTTCGCCATCGTCGCGAGGGCCACCTTGTCGGCCACCGTCGGCGCCAGCTGGGCGTCGCTGGCGAGCCGCTCGAAGGCGGTCAGCTCGCCGTACGCGAGGACGCCGAGCAGGTCCACGGTCGCCACGTCGAGGACTGCTGGCTGGGGGCTGGTCATGCGCGCGAGCCTAGAGGTCGGCGTACAGGGCAACGCCGAACGGTAGGATGCAGGTGACGGCGCCGCACCAGCTGCGCCTGTACGCGTGCGCGGACCTCACGTCCCAGCGGCGCGCGCCGGCCCCACGGCCGTAGCGAGCCCGCTCCCCCACCCGGTGGTCGGCGCGACTCCCCGAGAGGCACGGCCATCTCCACGTCCACCGACCAGACCCCTGAGGTCAACGGGTTCGCCGCGATCGGCGCCCGTCCTGAGACCGTCGAGGCGCTCGCCGCCGTCGGCATCACCTCCCCCTTCGCCATCCAGACCATGACGCTGCCGATCGCGCTCGCCGGGCACGACCTGATCGGCCAGGCCCGCACCGGCACCGGCAAGACGCTGGGCTTCGGCGTCCCCCTCATCCAGAACGTCAAGAGCAAGGCCGAGGGCGGCAACGGCACCCCGCAGGCGCTCGTCGTGGTCCCGACCCGTGAGCTGTGCGTCCAGGTCGCGAACGACCTGGAGATCGCCGGCAAGACCCGCCAGCTGCGGGTCCAGAGCATCTACGGCGGCCGCGCCATGGAGCCGCAGATCGAGGCGCTCAAGAAGGGCGTCGACATCGTCGTCGGCACCCCCGGCCGGCTGCTCGACCTCGCCCGCCAGGGTCACCTGAACCTCGGCCAGGTCGACGCGCTCGTCCTGGACGAGGCCGACGAGATGCTCGACCTCGGCTTCCTGCCGGACGTGGAGCGGATCCTCGACCTGACGCCGAACGAGCGGCAGACGATGCTGTTCTCCGCGACCATGCCGTCCCCGGTCGTCGCGCTGGCCCGCCGCTTCATGCGCCAGCCGACCCACATCCGGGCGGAGGAGCCCGACGAGGGCCGCACCGTCCCGGACACCCAGATCTTCGTCTACCGGGCGCACGCGATGGACAAGGGCGAGGTCCTCGCCCGCATCCTGCAGGCCGAGGGCCGCGGCCTGACGATGGTGTTCTGCCGCACCAAGCGGACCTGCGACAAGGTCGCCGCCGACATGGTCGAGCGCGGCTTCGCGGCCGCCGCCGTGCACGGCGACCTCGGCCAGGGTGCCCGCGAGCAGGCCCTGCGGGCGTTCCGCTCCGGCAAGATCGACGTGCTGGTGGCCACCGACGTCGCCGCCCGCGGCATCGACGTCCAGGACGTCACGCACGTCATCAACTACCAGTGCCCGGACGAGGAGCGCACCTTCCTGCACCGCATCGGCCGCACCGGCCGCGCGGGCGCCAAGGGCGTCGCCGTGACGTTCGTCGACTGGGACGACATGCCCAAGTGGGGTCTGATCAACAAGGACCTCGGCCTGGCCTTCCCGGAGCCGGCCGAGACCTACTCCTCCTCCAAGCACCTGTTCGAGGACCTCGGGATCCCGGTCGGCACCAAGGGGCACCTGCCCCGCGCCGCCCGCACCCGCGCCGGCCTCGACGCCGAGGAGCTCGAGGACGTCGGCGAGACCGGCCGCAAGCCGCGCAAGGCGGCGCCGGCCCGCGGTGGCCGTGACGGTGGCCGCGACGGTGGCCGCTCCTCCGGGCGCGACGACCGGCCGGCCGACAAGGGCGACGACGCCCCTGTGCTCCCGAAGCGCTCGGGCGCCCCGCGTCAGCGGACCCGCGGTGCCGGTGCGGC
>JAOPVD010000181.1 GCA_025966295.1 Frankiales bacterium
GCGGCGAAGCGGCTCAGGTGCACGAACCCCCAGTGGTGCGCGATCCGGCTGACCGTGGTCTCGGCGGCGTCGGCACGCAGGAGGTCCTCGTGCGCACGCTGCAGACGCACGGTGCGCAGGTAGGCCATCGGCGCCAGCCCGGTCAGCTCGCGAAAGCCGGCCTGCAGGCTCCGCGCGCTCACCGCCACCTCGGCGGCCAGGTGGCTCGTGCTCCAGGTGTGCTCCGGACGTGCGTGCAGGAGCTCGACGGCCTTCCGGACGGCCCGGCGCCCCGGGGCCACCGGGGCCGCGACCAGCTGGTCGGAGTAGCTGTGCGGGTGCCCCATCAGCAGCCCGTCGACGAGGACCTGCTCGAGACGGCGGGCGGTCAGCCGGTGGTGCAGCAGCCCGCTGTCGAGCTGGGCCTCCCGGTCGATGAGTTGCAGCGCCTGCATCCAGGCGCGACCGGCCGGGGTGCGCAGGTCCATGCGCTCGTGGAACCGGACCGGAGCCGAGATCTCGCGACCGAGCAGGTGCGTGAGCTCCAGCTGGACGTCATCGGGGGCGAACATCAGGCAGAGCTGCTCGGTGTCGGCGCTCCAGGTGAGGTCGGCGGGCGCGCCAGGCATGAAGACCGCGGCCGACCCGGGCGTGGTCACCAGCTCAGGGGCCTTGCCCTGGCGGGACAGCGCGCGCCCGGCCAACGGGATGTCGACGTGGTAGCTGGTCGCGGCCTCGGTGACGATGCGCACCTCGGCGCCGGGCCGGAGGTAGCCGATCGTCGCCCGGTCGACCTTGAGGGCGTTGAGCCGCACCCGCAGGCCCGCGGGGCCACGCGAGCGCAGCCGCAGCGGCAGGAAGGTGCTGCTCAGTGCCTGCTCGGCGGCGCGGAGGTCCTCGGTGTCGATGACCGCGTGCCCGAAGAGCAGCTCCCGCTTCCCCCTCCGGGCCGAATGCACGTCGGCAGTGTGGATCCCCAAAGGCACTCCCGTGGCGCACTCAAGTCAACACGCCGGTCGCGGCGGCGGTACGTCGCTGTCTGGATAGCGTGACGACACTAACTGGATAGCGCCCTTTGCGCTGGGCGGTTTTGCTGGCGCGGAGAGCGGGGTGAGCGGTGCCGGTCGAGCACGAGCCGCGGGGAGCAGCCGTGTTCGCGCTGCGGCAGGACCGTCTCGGCCAGGGTGATCCGCGAGACGCGGCCGCGGGACAACCCGACCCGGCAGGAGGCCGTGCACGACGACGACGGGACGCCGGCCGACGACGACTGCCGGCGCTGACTGCCTGTCCCGGCAGGTCCGCCCCGGCGGGGACGTTCACTCCCCCTGCCCAGGTGTCCCTCACGGTGAGGCGGGGATGCTCGAGCGCGTCCTGCGACTCACGACCGGATCGGGGCCCTGATGGCTGCCTTCCCACTCGCGGCGGACCGGCGCGGCACCCGCGGGCGGGCCCGGCTGGCGGTGTGGGCAAGCCTTGCCGTGCTGGTCGCGGGATGTGGAACCACCGGCGCGACCCCCGCCCCGCCGGCCGCTGCCGCCGCCCGCGTCGCAAAGGTCCTCACCATCGTGGAGGAGAACCACGGCGCGGCGTCGGCGAGCCGGGGCATGCCGTACCTCAACGGACTGGCACGCACCTACGGGCGGACCACCAACTACCAGTCGCTGACGCACCCGTCGCTGCCGAACTACCTCGCGATGGCGGGCGGCTCGACCTTCGGCGTCCACGACGACGCGTCGCCGGCCCGGCACCGGCTCGCCGGCGACTCGGTCTTCGACGTGGCGATCCGGTCGCACCGGCCCGCCAAGGTGTACGCCGAGGCGATGACCAGCCAGTGCCAGCGCAGCGCCGCCGGCAGTTACGCGGTCAAGCACAACCCCTGGCCGTACTTCAGCGACCCGGCCGCCCGGCGCCGCTGCGCGAGTGCCGACCTGCCCTCCGGCAACTACCGGGCCGGCCCGTTGCACCGTGACGCCGTACGCGGCACGCTGCCGCAGGTCGGGCTGCTCGTGCCGGACATCTGCCACGACGCGCACGACTGCTCCCTGGCCACCGCGGACGCCTGGTTGCGGCAATGGGTGCGGGTGCTCATGGCCGGCCCGGACTGGCGCGCCGGCCGGCTGGCCATCGTGGTGACCTTCGACGAGGTCGGTGGCGGTGGCGGCGGGCCGCTGCTGACGGCGGTGGTCTGGCCGGGACTGCACCACAAGGTCGTGACGGCCCGGCTGAACCACCTGTCGTGGTGCCGCTGGATGACCGATCTCGTCCATGCTCGGCCGCTCCGCCAGGCCGCCTCCGCCACCTCGCTGGGACGCGCGTTCGGACTGACCTGACTCAGGCCACCGGCTCGAACGGCAGCCCGCAGGGCGACACCTCGAAGGCGCGGCCCCAGGTCCCGCACGGACCGCACAGGCCGATCTGGTCCTCACGGGTCCGCCAGTTGTCGGCGCACTGGTCGCAAAGGCAGAGGACCGGGAGCGGCTGTCCGCTCCGGTCCGTCATCTGCACCTGCTGGCTCGCGGGCCAGCCGTCGATCGCGCACACCGTCACGACCGAGCACTACCCACGTGCGCGCCACGGACCCTGGCTGCGTGGTTCACTGCCGCCATGTCGACCTTCCCGGACGTGCGGTGGGGCACGGAGAGCTCGGTGCTGCGCCGCCCCTTGGTCGCCTTCTCGGTGACGCGGTTCGGGTCCTGGGTCATCAAGACGATGACGCCGCTCGACCGACGCCTGCTGGTCCGGTCCCGCGGCCGGCTCACGATGCTCGGCCCGATCGGCGCGCCGCTGCTGCTCCTCACGACCACCGGCGCGAAGTCGGGGCTGCCGCGCACCACTCCGCTCATCTACGCCCGCGACGCCGACAGCCTCATCGTCGTCGGCAGCAACTTCGGGCAGGACCGGCACCCGGCGTGGAGCGGCAACCTGCTGGCGAAGCCGGAAGCGACGGTGACGCTCGCCGGCCAGGACGTCCCCGTGCGGGCGGAGCTGCTCGACGGCGAGGCCGGCGAGGCCGGCTACCGGCAGCTGGTGGAGCTCACCCGCACCTACGAGGAGTACCGGTCTCGCACCGACCGCTCGATCCGGGTCTTCCGGCTCACGGCTCAGGTGTAGAGCAACGACCCAGGCGCGGTGAGCAGGGCCGGTTGCTGCAGGTGCGCGCGGGCACCACGGGGCCGTGATCGCTTCGCGTCCGCCGACGACGACGGTGGTCCTCATGGGCGTGTCCGGCTCCGGGAAGACCACCGTCGCGCTGGACCTGGCACACCGGCTGGGCTGGGAGCTCGTCGAGGGCGACGACTTCCACCCGGCCGAGAACGTCGCGAAGATGCGCTCCGGCCAGCCGCTCGACGACGACGACCGCCGGCCGTGGCTGCGCCAACTGGCGGCCGGCATCGGCGAGCGCGAGCAGGCCGGGCAGGACCTGATCGTCACCTGCTCGGCGCTCAAGCGCAGCTACCGGGACGTGCTGCGCGACGGCCACCCGTCGGTGTGGTTCGCGCACCTGAGCGCGGAGCCGGACGTGTTGCTCGACCGGGTGGTCCGCCGCAGCGGCCACTACATGCCGGCGTCCCTGCTGGACAGCCAGCTCGAGACGCTCGAGGCGGTCGAGGCCGACGAGCCCGGCGCGACCCTCGACGCCAACCGGCCCCGCGACGAGGTGGTCGCAGAGCTGCTCGAGACCCTCGCGGGGAGGACACCATGACCGGTAACACCCAGCTCGGCCTCGCCGCGGCCCTGGGCATCGCCACCGTGGTGCTGCTCATCACCTGGGGCAAGGTCCACCCCTTCCTGTCGCTGATCCTCGGCTCGGCCGTGCTCGGCTCCGTGGCCGGTCTGGCGCCCGAGAAGACCATCTCGAGCTTCACCGCCGGGGTGGGGGCGACGGTCGGCAGCGTCGGACTGCTCATCGCCCTGGGCGCGATGATCGGCGGCCTGCTCGCCGACTCCGGCGGCGCCCAGGGCCTGGTCGGGGCGGTGGTGGCGCGCTTCACCGGCCGCAACCTGCCGTGGGCCATGGCCGGCGTGGCCTCGCTGGTCGGCATCCCACTGTTCTTCGAGGTCGGGGTGGTGCTGCTGGTCCCGATCGTGCTGCTGGTCGCAGCACGCGGTGACCTGCCGCTGCTGCGGATCGGGATCCCGGCGCTCGCCGGGCTGTCGGTGCTGCACGGCCTGGTGCCGCCGCACCCGGGGCCGCTCGTGGCGATCGCCGCCCTGAAGGCCGACCTCGTTCTCACGCTGCTGTTCGGGCTGCTCGTCGCGGTGCCGACCGTGATCCTCGCCGGTCCGGTCTACGGCGGCTTCATCAGCCGGTACGTCGACGCCCGCCCACCGCGGGCCCTGCTGCCCGATCGCGCCCTGCTCACCACCGCCGGGGCCGGCGAGCACGAACGCGCCCCCGACGGGCGGCCCCCGTCGGTCGGCGCCGCGGTGGCCACCGTCCTGCTGCCGGTCGCGCTCATGCTGGCGCGCGCCGTCGGCGAACTCACGCTGGACGAGGGCGACCGCACCCGCACAGTGCTCGACGTGGTCGGCACCCCGGTGGTGGCGCTGCTGGCCGGCGTCCTCGTCGCGATGGCCACGCTCGGTGCCTGGGTCGGCCGGTCCCGGGAGCAGGTGTCGGCGTCACTGAGCGCGTCGCTGCCGCCGATCGCCGGGATCCTGCTCATCGTCGCCGCAGGTGGTGGCTTCAAGCAGACCCTCATCGACGCGGGGGTGGGCAAGCTGGTCGCCGACGCGGCCACCGGCGCCAGCCTGTCGCCGCTGCTGCTCGGCTGGCTGGTGGCCGTCGGCATCCGCCTGGCGACCGGCTCGGCCACCGTCGCCACCATCACGGCCGCCGGCATCGTCGCGCCGTTGTCGGCCGGGCTGGACCGGCCGACGGTGGCGCTGCTCGCCCTGGCGCTGGGAGCCGGCTCGCTGTTTTTCTCGCACGTCAACGACGCCGGGTTCTGGCTGGTGAAGGAGTACTTCGGGATGACGGTGCGGGAGACCATCCTGAGCTGGTCGGTGATGGAGACGATCATCTCGGTGGTCGGGCTGCTCGGCGTCCTGCTGCTCAACGCCTTCGTCTGAGACGGGCTACCACCCGCTGACGGTGGCGTGCATCTCCCAGACGAGGACCTCGGCCGGCTCGGTGGCCGTGACGCGCTGCCCACCGCTGGCGGTGAGCCGTACGGCGTCACCGGTCCCGAGGCCGGCGGCGCCCTCCAGCGTCACGGCCCCCCGGGCGACGAACAGGTGCACGTACGGCGCCTCCGGCAGCTGCACGGTGTCGCCGGCGTCCAGCCGGGCGGCGTACAGGGCGGCGTACTGGTTCTTGATGCGGATGGCGGAGTCGGTGGCGTGCTTGTCCATCCCGGAGGCGACGGGGGCGAGGGCTCCGCGCAGCTGCGCATCACCGATCTCCAGCTGCTCGTAGCCCGGCGTGATCCCGCTCTCGTCCGGCACCACCCACATCTGTACGAAGTGCACCGGCTCCTGGTGCTCATCCCCCGCGAGCCGCCAGGAGTCGTTCTTCTCCGAGTGCAGGATGCCGGTGCCCGCGCTCATCCGCTGTGCCAGCCCCGGGTAGATCAGGCCGGCGTGCCCGGTCGAGTCCTGGTGCACCAGCGAGCCCTGCATCACCCAGGTGACGATCTCCATGTCCTGGTGCGGATGGGTCTCGAACCCGGTGCCGGCCTTGACGACGTCGTCGTTGTTGACGAGCAGTAGCCCGTGGTGGGTGTTGGCCGGGTCGTAGTGCCGGGAGAACGAGAACGAGTGCTTGGAGTCCAGCCAGGTCAGCGTGGTCGCGAACCGCTCCTGGCTGCGCCGGACGTCCACGGTCGGCTGCAGCGACGCCACCGTCTCCGTCATCGGGCCGGCACCGGCTCGGTGGTCGTCACGTCCGCCAGGTCCAGGACGACCGCCCGCCCGCCGACGTGGAGCTCGGCGCAGTGCTGGTCGGCGATCTCCGCGCAGATGTCAGCCGCCTGCTCGCACAGCGGACTGCCCAGGTCGGCCGCGTTCAGGGCCATGATCATCTTGTACCGCAGCACGTCCATGCCGCCCAGGATCCCCCCGGTCGTGGGGCTGAACCGCGAATGGGGGGCAGGATGCCGGCATGGGCGCTCGTCGGACCAGCAGCTACCTGATGGACATGGACGGCGTCGTCGTGCGCGAGGACCACCTCGTCCCGGGCGCCGACCGGTTCATCGCCCGGCTCGTCGAGGCCGGCCGGCCCTTCCTGATCCTCACCAACAACAGCATCTACACGGCCCGCGACCTCGCGGCCCGGCTCGCTGACATGGGCCTGGACGTGCCGGCGGAGTGCATCTGGACCTCGGCGCTGGCCACCGCCCGCTTCCTCAACATCCAGCGCCCCGGCGGCAGCGCCTTCGTCATCGGGGAGGCGGGCCTGACCACCGCGCTGCACGACGTCGGCTACACGCTGTCGGAGCGCAGCCCGGACTACGTCGTGCTCGGTGAGACCCGCACCTACTCCTTCGAGCGGATCACGCAGGCCATCCGGCTGATCGAGCGCGGCGCCCGGTTCATCGCCACCAACCCCGACCCCACCGGCCCGGCGCCCGAGGGCCCGCTGCCCGCCACCGGCGCGGTCGCCGCCATGATCAGCCGCGCCACCGGGGTGGAGCCGTACTTCGTCGGCAAGCCCAACCCGCTGATGATGCGCTCCGCGCTGCGGGAGATCGACGCGCACTCCGAGACCACGGTGATGATCGGCGACCGGATGGACACCGACATCGTGGCCGGGCTGGAGGCCGGTCTCGCGACCATCCTGGTCCTGTCGGGCATCACCGACCGCGGTGCCGTCGGCCGCTTCCCGTTCCTGCCGGACCGCATCGTCGAGTCGGTCGCCGACCTGGTGGACGAGATCACCGATGCGGTTGGCAGGACTCTGGGCCCCGACGACGTATCTCCATGATCGTCTACCGGCAGTGGGCCGGTAGCGACGTGAAGGAGATATGGATGTCCCTGCGCCGAGTCGTCACCGCGTTCGCCCTCTCGATGGGTGCCACCGCGGCCCTGGTGGGCTCCGCGGCCCCGGCCAACGCCGATGGGTGCGGCAGGGTTGCCGTGCCCGGCCACGACACCGTCGAGGTCTGCAACCTGCTGATCAAGGAGCTCGAGGACCTGAAGGTCTCCTAGTACCTCGCGGTGGCCGGCGCGTCCGCGCGCCGGCCAGTGCCGCTCAGGCGGTCGGCACCCCGTCGGCCGCGGCCTGCAGCGCCGCGACGTCGATCTTGGTCATGCCGAGCATCGCCTGCATCGCGCGCCGGGCCCGCTCCGGGTCCGGGTCGGCGAACAGCTCCTCCATCCCGGCCGGCACCACCTGCCAGGACAGGCCGAACTTGTCCTTGAGCCAGCCGCACTGGCTCTGTTCGCCGCCCTCGGACAGCGTGTCCCAGTAGTAGTCGACCTCGTCCTGGTCCTTGCAGTCGATCTGGAACGAGACCGCCTCGTCGAAGGTGAACTCCGGGCCGCCGTTGATGCCGACGAACCGCTGGCCGTTCAGCTCGAACTCCACCGCCATCACCGTGCCGGCCGGACGCGGCGCGCCCTCGGTGTAGTGGGTGACGCTCAGGATGCGCGACGGCGTGAAGACGGACGTGTAGAAGCCGGCGGCCTGCTCGGCCTCGGTGTCGAACCACAGGTTGGGGACGATCTTCTGCTGCATGGCGGTGCGTCCTCTCGTACGACAGGGTGCTGCACGTGTAGACCGATGTGGGTCGAGAAACTCATCGGTCTGCTAGTCCCCGGTGGCGCCGTCGATGCGCTCGCGCAGCAGGTCGGCGTGCCCGTTGTGACGGGCGTACTCCTCGATCATGTGGAGGTACACCCAGCGCAGGCTCATGTCGCGCTGCCGGTGGGCGTGGAAGAAGGTCGCGTCGAGCGAGCGCCCCGCGGCGGCGGCCCTGGCCAGCTCGACCTCCTCGGTGAAGGTGGCGAAGTCGGTCTCGACGTCGGCGGTGTCCACGTCGTCGAAGTCCCCGTCGGGGTTCTCGTCGCTGCAGTACAGAAAGTGGAGCTCCTCCCCCAGCAGCCTGCGGCGGAACCAGGAGCGCTCCACCTCGGCCATGTGCCGCACCAGGCCGAGCAGCGACAGGCTCGACGGCGAGACGCTGCGCTGCCGGAGCTGCTCCGGACTGAGGCCGGCGCACTTGAGCTGCAGCGTCTGGCGGTGGTAGTCGAGCCAGGCGTCGAGCTGGGTGCGCTCGTCGCCGATGTCGGGCGGCTCCGCACGGCTGATGTCGGTGGCGGTCCACGTCATGGCCGCATCATCGGCGCGGCAGCAGCAGTTGGCTACCCCACGCCTTGTGAGGGCAGCCGGGCTGTCAGGCCGGCGGCGCCGTTGCGTGAACCCCCCAGTGCGTCCAGGAGGGACACGACGGGAGCCAGCTTCTCGTAGACGAGCAGGATCGGGTCCGACGGCGCAGCCAGGCGTACGGCGGCGGTGACCGCGTCCGACAGGTCGGCCGCCGGCACGCACCGGATGTCGGGCCGGACGTCGGTGAGCGCAGCGGTGATGAGCTCGGTCATCTCGCCGGGCCGCCGACCACGCAGGTCGGTGTCCTCGTAGACCACCACGCGGTCGAACGACCTGGCGACCGCCGCGGCGCTCTCGGTGACCAGGCCGTCCCAGCGGTCACCGGGAAGGGTGAGCACCGCGACGGCGGGGCGGTGCCACTGCCGCTGGATGAGCTGTCCGACCGCGGCGAGTGCGGCCGGGTTGTGCGCGTAGTCCACCATGCACGGGATGTCTCCCAGCCAGTGGACGTTGGCGCGGCCCGGGTTGTCCCGGTCGAGGTCGAACGAGCCCAGGGCACGTCGGATGTCCTCCACCCGGACGCCGAGGGCCCGGCAGGCCGCGACGGCGGCGAGTGTGTCGGCCACGAGGAACGGCGCCTGGCCGGCAAAGGCCGCCGGGATCTCGCGGACGTCCGCCATCGGCGTACGCCGGTCGCCGTCGGCCTCGACGAGCCAGCCGTCGTCATCGAGGAGGTAGGCGACGCCGCCCTGCTGGACGTGCCGCTCCACCGCCGGGTTCAGGGAGCTCAGGCTGAACAGGCGGACCACCGGATCCCGCTCCTGCACCGCCGGCCTGCGCGCCATGCCGGCGGAGTTGGCGTCGTCGGCGTTCAGGACCAGATGGCCGCCTACGGCGATGCTCTCGGCCACCAGCGACTTCACCCGGATGAGGTCGTCGAGCGACCGGACACCGTCGGAGCCGACATGGTCTGCGGTGATGTTGGTGACGACGGCCACGTCGGCGCGGTCGTAACCCAGCCCGCGCCGGACGATGCCACCGCGCGCCGTCTCCAGGACGGCCGCCTCCACGGCCGGGTCGGCCAGGACCATCTCGGCCGATTGCGGACCGGATGCGTCCGCCTCGTAGACCAGGCGGCCGTCCACGAACACCCCGTCGGTCGTCGCCATGCCCGTGCGCAGTCCGGCGCGATGCAGGATGTGCGCGATCATCCGCACCGTCGTGGTCTTCCCGTTGGTCCCCGTGACGGCGACCAGGGGAATCCGGGACGGTGAGCCCGGGGGGTACAGGACGTCGACGATCGCGTTGGCGACGGCCCGGTCGCGACCTTCGCTGGGGTGCAGGTGCATCCGGAGACCGGGGGACGCGTTCACCTCGATCACGCCGCCCCGATCATGTCCGGGGATGAACGGCGCGCTGATGTCGGGGAGCCTCAGGTCGACGCCGCAGATGTCGAGCCCGATGGCCGCCGCCGCGCGCAGGCACATCCGACCGACGTCCGGATGCACCAGGTCGGTGACGTCGCGGCTGGTCCCACCGGTCGACAGGTTCGCGTTGCGCCGGAGCGAGACGACCTCACCCATCGCCGGCACGCTGCTCGGTGAGCGACCCTGCTCGACCAGGTGGGCGAGCACGACCTCATCCAGCGCGATCCTGGTGAGCGGGCGGTCGTGGCCTTCGCCCCGCCGCGGATCCGCGTTGATCCTGGCGACCAGGGCGGCGATGTCCGACACGCCGTCGCCGGTCACGTGCGGCGCGGTCAGCTCGGCCGCCGCGACGAGCCGTCCGGCCACGACCAGCACCCGGTAGTCGCGTCCCTCCGCGTACCGCTCCACCAGCACGGCCGTGCCCTCCGCACCGGCCTGCGCGTAGTGCGCCAGCACCTCTGCCTGCACGAGGAGCTCCACGAAGACGTTCCTGCCGTGCCGGCCGCGGAGCGGCTTCACGACCACGGGCGGGCCGAGGTCCCGGAAGGCGGCCTCGGCCTCGTCCACGCTGGTGACGAGGACCCCGTCCGGGACGGCCACCCCCGCTGCGGCGAGCAGCTGCTTGGTGAGGAGCTTGTCGGAGGCGATGTCCACGCCGATGGCCGCGGTCTGCTCGGTCATGGCGCTCCACAGCAGCCGGCGGTGACGCCCGTACCCCAGCTGCAGCAGGCTGGTGTCGGTCGGCCGCCGGACCGGGATGGCCCGAGCCCGCGCTGCGCGGCCCAGCTCGGTTGCGCTGACGCCGAGCCGCGACGCCTCGTACCTCGCCGCGATGGGGGCCAGTGCGGCGAGCACGTCCTGCGGCCGCACATCGCCGGCCACCACGTCGGTCACGGTCCGCAGTGCCAGCTGCAGGAGGTCCTCGCAGACGGCGTCGCCGACCACCTCGTCCACCGGACGCTCCAGGACGACCTCGAACCACCCCGGCCTGCCCGCCCAGGTCGTGCGGCCGAAGTAGACCTCTCGACCGATCAGGTGCGAGAGCTCGAGGGTGACGTGCTCGAGCACGTGACCGAAGTAGGTGCCCTGGGCCAGCTTCACCAGCAGCCCTCCCGGAGCCCCCGAGGCGCAGTGGTGCTCCGCGAGGCCGGGGAGCGCCGTCAGCAGGCGGCGGTCGAACCGGGGGTAGTCGGTCGTGTCGCGACCGGTGAACTCTTCCAGGTCCAGTACGGCGATGATGACCGGCCGGGTGAGAAACCGGTTGGGACCCCGCAGGCGTCGCACCTGATCAATGCGCATCGTGTCTCCGCTCGCCGTGGCAGCTGGGCGCTGCGGGCCTGCGCAGCTCGAGGTCGAAGGCGCATCCAGCCCCGAGCACGTGGAGGTGCATGTCGAGCACGGTCGTCGGGCCGTCAGGTTCCGCCGGCGGGACAACGCTGGCCGGCTCCGCGTCGACGACCGTCACCGCACCGGCCCCGAGCACCTCGAAGTGCCTGTCGCGCAGGAGAATCGCGGTGTCCTCGTCGATCCCGATGCCGAGTGCGCCGGGATGGGCGCAGACCGCGCCGACCAGGCGGGACAGCCGCCTGCGTTCGGTGAAGTGCATGTCGATGATCGTGTCCGGCACCAGCCCCAGCCCGGGCCCGGTACGAGGCCTGCTCGGCCCGGGGCCGCCGGGGCCAAGGACCATCGTGGAGCCCAGGGCGGTGGCACCGGCGCTGGTGCCCGCGACCACCAGCGCGTCCTGGTGCAGCCGGGCGCGCAGCAGCTCGTGCGCGCGCGACCGCACCAGCACGCCGAACCGCGACTGGTCGCCACCGCTGAAGAGCACCCCGGTGGCCTGCCTGAGGGCGCGCAGGTTGCGCTCGTCGTCGGCATCCGCAGGCCGCACGATGCGCAGTTCGCGGACCGACGCTGCGCCGAGCTCCCCCAGCAGGCTGAGGTAGCTGGCAAGGGCGGCGTCAGGAAGCTCTGTCGCCGTGGTGCTCAACAGGATCCGGGCGCGTCCTCCGCCCGCCAGGTCGACGAAGGTCTTGAGGATGCCGCCCCGGCGGTGCCTGCGCTCCGCTCCCCCGATGGCCAGCAGCGATCCACGCCGGGCGTGGCATAAGGGGGGTGGCATGGCCGTTCCTCTCGCGTTTCGAGTGAACGTTCCGGAACCAGAACCGTCAACGGCGACGACGGAACCCGACACCTGCCGAACGCCTCGATCGGCGTTAGCCTCCGTCTACGGCGCTGCCACTCCGAGGGGACACCCGGGAAGGCTGAGCGATGTTGCTGCGTAGACGAAAGCCGTCGCCGCAACAGTGCTCAGCGCCGGCCGAGTCCGCGGACCACCAGCTCGTCGACGGGGCCTGGGAGAGCTACGACGCCGAGCTCGCGGCGGCCCGGTTCAGCGGGATGACGCGCCGCCTGCCGCGGCTGGTCGCTCAGGTGGCCAGGGTGGCCTGGAAGGCAAGCCGCCGCGACACGGCCACGACCCTCACGCTCGACCTGCTGAGCGGCGTGCTGACGGCGTTCGGGCTGCTTGCCACCGCCCAGGTGCTGCACGCCCTGTTCGAGGAGGGCCCCACCCCGGCCCGGCTCCGGGCTGCTCTCCCGGCCCTCCTGCTCGTCGGAGCCATAGCCGGACTGCGTATGGCCTTCGGCCTGATCGCGAGCTGGACCTCGACCCGCCTGAGGCCACAGGTCGAGCGCGTCGTCGAACGTCGGCTCTTCGAAGCCACCACCAGGGTCGACCTGGCGGCGTTCGACACCCCCGGCTTCTACGACGCGCTGCAACGCGCCCGCGACCGCGGCCTGTCGGAGGCCCCGCGCGTCGTGCAGACGGCGGTGTCGGTGCTCATCGGGGTGGTGGGGGTCGCCGCCGCGGTGAGTGTGCTGGCCGTGCTGCAGCCGCTGCTGCTGCCGCTGCTGCTGTTCGCCGGACTGCCCGAGGCGTGGGCCGCGGTGCACAACGCCAGGATGCGGTACCGGACGAGCTACGAGCTGGCTGTCTGCCGCCGGCGCAAGTGGATCCTGGCCGATCTCATGGTCGACCGGCGGTCAGCCGCCGAGCTGCGCTCGTTCACGATGCGGGGCTTCCTGCTTGCGGCGTACGACCGGCTGGCCACCCAGGAACGGGCGATCCAGCTCCGACTCGCCCGCCGACAGATGATCACCACGACCACCGGCGACCTCGTGGGGTCGCTGGCCATGGGCGTGGTGTTCGTGGCGCTGGGACTGATGCTGGACGCCCGGCTGCTGCCGCTGTCGGTGGCGGGCACGGCCGTGCTCGCCATCCGGGCGGGCCAGTCCTCGCTCTACGGGCTGATGTACTCGCTGAACCAGTGCTACGAGTCAGGCCTGTACTTCAGTGACTACCTCGCCTTCTGCGAAGAGGCGGAGAAGACTCCCGACCGGCGGGGTGACCGGCCGGGGCCCCAGGACTTCACGACGATGACGGCGTCGCAGGTGGGGTTCACCTACCCCGGCGGACTGACGCCGGCGCTGCGAGGTGTGTCGATGGAGATCCACCGGGGCGAGACCGTGGCCCTGGTGGGCGAGAACGGCTCGGGCAAGAGCACGCTCGCCAAGATCCTTGCCGGCCTGTACGAGCCGGACGAGGGCGAGGTGCGTTGGGACGACGTTCCGATCCGCGAGGTGCCGTCCGAGGACCTTCGTGAACGCATCGCCGTCATCATGCAGGACTTCACGCGGTGGCCCATGACAGCGCAGGACAACATCACGATGGGCCGGGAGGCCGACGGGGAACGGCTGGCGAAGGCGGCCGCCGCGGCCGGTGCCGAGCAGGTCATCAAAGACCTGCCGAACAGCTACGACACGCACCTGGACCGGCGGTTCCGCGGCGGGGCCGAGCTCTCCGGTGGACAGTGGCAGCGCATCGCGATCGCCCGAGGGTTCTACCGGGACGCCGCGCTGCTCATCTGCGACGAGCCGACGGCATCGCTCGACGCCCGCTCGGAGCACGCCCTCTTCGAGACGATCCGCACCAACGCCGAGGGGCGGACCGTGCTGCTCATCACCCACCGGCTCGCCAGCGTCCGGGCCGCGGACCGGATCTACGTGCTGGATCACGGGCAGGTGGTTGAGCAGGGCACGCACCAACAGCTGATGCGCCAGCATGGGCTGTACGCCGAGCTCTACACGCTCCAGGCGTCCGCCTACAGCGATGCGCCCACGGAGTGCGAGGCGAGCGGCGAAGCCCAGCGCAGGGTCAGCGCCGACGGACAGCCCTCTCCAGGCCGTCGAGGATGAGGTCGAGTCCGAACGCGTACTCGTTGCCGTAGTCGTATCCGGGCTGCAGCACGTGCTCCCGGACCAGCTCGGTGAGGTGCGGGTAGTCGTCGGCGGGCAGCTGCGCCAGGATCAGCTCCGCCGCCTCGGCCGTCTGCTCTGCGGTGTCGAACGGCAGGCTCCGTTCCTGCAGCGCGAACCCGTAGAGGTAGCTGTCCAGTGCCGAGAAGGCGTGCGCAGCGAGCTCCACCGAGAAACCCGCCTCCCGGAGCGTTCCCAGCACGGCGTCGTGGTGGCGCAACGTGGCCGGCCCGGGGGCGGTGCGCGACTCCATCAGCCCGACCGCCCACCGATGGCGGGCCATGACCTCGCGGACCGAGATCGCCCGCTGGTGCATCGAGGACCGCCAGTCGGTTCCGCCGGCAGGCAGGTAGATCTCGCCGAAGACGCTGTCGATCATCCCGTCGAGCAGGTCGTCCTTGTTGGCCACGTGCTTGTACAGCGACATGGCCTCGACGCCCAGCTCCTCGCCGAGCCTGCGCATCGTCAGGGCGTCGATCCCCCCGGTATCGGCAAGGCCGACGGCCGCGCGCAGCACGCGCTCCCGGGTGAGCCCGCGCAGTCCTGGCCCCCGGTCCTGAGGTGGAGTCATCTGCGTCCTTCCGGGCAGCCCCTTGACGGGCTTACGTTGTAAGCGTAGACCTTACAACGTAAGCCAACGCCGAGGAGGCACCCGTTGAGGACCGAGCAGCAGGCACCACTGCCGCAGGCACGACCCGCGGCGAGGCCGATGATGGCGATCGTCCAGGACGAGTACGGCGAGGCCGCCGACGTCCTGCGGCTCGAGGAGGTCGACCGGCCAGAGATCGGGGACGCCGAGGTGCTGCTGCGGGTGCAGGCAGCCGGCCTGGACCGGGGGACGTGGCACGCCATGGCCGGCCTGCCCTACCCCATCCGCCTGGCCGGCTTCGGCCTCCGGACCCCCAAGAACCGCGTACCGGGCTCAGAGGTCGCCGGGCGCGTCGAGGCGGTCGGCAAGGACGTGACCAGGTTCGCGGTCGGCGACGAGGTGTTCGGCATCGCGGCCGGATCTTTCGCCGAGTACGCCCGCGCCCGGGAGGACAAGCTGGCGCCCAGGCCGACGAACCTGAGCGCCGAGCAGGCGGCGGCCGTCGGCGTCTCCGCCGTGACCGCACTGCAGGCCGTGCGCGACCGCGGACGCGTGCAGCCCGGGCAGAAGGTGTTGGTGATCGGCGCCTCGGGCGGCGTCGGGACCTATGCCCTCCAGATCGCCAAGGCGTTCGGAGCCGAGGTCACCGGGGCCTGCAGCACCGGCAAGGTGGATCTGGTCCGGTCCCTGGGCGCCGACCACGTCGTCGACTACACCCAGCACGACGTGACCGACGGCCAGCAGCGGTACGACGTCATCCTCGACATCGGAGGACAGCGACCGCTGAGGCAGCTGCGACGCGCGCTCGCGCCCCGGGGCACCCTGGTGATCGTCGGGTCGGAGACGGGTGGGCGGTGGCTCGGCGGCACCGATCGCCAGCTCCGGGCGATGGCGCTGTCGCCGTTCATCGGTCAGAAGCTGGGCACGTTCGTCTGCTCGGAGAACGCGCAGGACCTGCTCGTGCTCAGCGAGCTCATCGAGTCCGGCCAGGTCGTACCGTGCGTCGACAGGACGTACCCGCTCGGCGAGGCCACCGAGGCCATCCAGTACCTGCAAGCCGGACAGGCGCGAGGCAAGGTCGTCATCAGGGTGCGAACCAGCGTCCCCGGCTGAGCCGCGTGACGCTTCGGGCACCCTGCTCGGATCAGCTCGGCGGTGCGCCCCGTACTGACCGAGCCTCGCTACGCGGCTGCTGCACGCGATGCAGGCGCAGTGGGGCGACCTGGCGGACCTGCCGGTCTCCCCCCGGGCCGTCCGGGACCTCACCCGGCAGGGGGCCTGAGGCGGGCGTTGCCCTGGTCGTCGAGGTGGTCGCGCCAGCTGCGCGTCGGGCGGTAGCCGAGCAACCGCTCCGCCTTCGCGCACGAGATCCCGGAGGCGTCGAGCCGCGACAGCGGCCGGACCGCGACCGCGTCGCCGTAGTGCTCGTGCATCGCGGCGGCGAAGTCGCGGCCCCCGACGTTGTCCGGCGACGCGATGTAGAAGACCTCGTGCCCCGGCAGGCCCGAATCGACGGCGAGCACCATCGCATCGGCCAGGTCCTCGACATCGATGTAGGACCACAGGCCCGCTGACGTCTCCGAGTGGTCCCGGAGCAGCGGACCCAGGTTGCGGGCGTAGTTGTCCGGCGTCTGCACCCAGCTCGGCCGGATGCTGATGCACCGGATGTCCGAGCGCCGCACCGCCGCGTCCATGAGCTGCTCGCCGAAGTGCTTGGAGAGCGCGTACGGGTCCTGCGGTGCGATGGGGTGCTCCTCGTCCACCGGCACGTACACCGGGAGCACCGGGCGCTCGGGGAAGAAGTAGCCGGGAACGGTCTCGGACGACACGTTCACGAACCGCGTCACCCCGAGGCGGACGGCCGCCTCGAGCATGTTGAACGTCGACATCAGGTTGTTGGAGAACACCGTGTGCGGCGGGTTGGCCGTCGGCTCCGGGATGGCCGCGCAGTGCACGACCGCGTCGGCGCCACGGACAACGGCGTACGCATCGCCTGCCGATGTCAGGTCCGCCTGCTGGTAGTGCCACGAGCCCGGCAGCGGGCGGTCGTAGGTCGGCCTGGCCACGTCCACGCCGGTGACCTCGTGCCCTGCCGCCACGAGAGCCTCGCAGGTGAAGCGGCCGACCTTGCCCTGCGATCCGGTCACCAGTACTCGCATGCACCCAGGCTAGTCCGCGCGCGCCACCGCGCGGCACTGCGCAAGCAAGATCAAACAGGCTCTCAGCGACCCTCGTCGGCCTCCGCCGCACCGGCCCCATCCCCCTGCTGACCGGTACCGACGTTCGGCGCTGGCGGTGAAGATTCCAGGCCGGCCGACGGGGATCGTCGGCGCTATGACTCTGCTGGTCGTCGGCCTGTCCCACCGGAGTGCGCCGGTGGAGGTACTGGAGCGGGTTGCCGTGTCCTGTGCGGATGTCCTGGAGCAGGTGCTCGGGGGGGAGCACGTCGTCGAGGCGCTAGTGCTGTCCACCTGCAGCCGGTTCGAGGTCTACGCCGAGGTGACGACGTTCCACGGTGGGCTGGCGGACATCACCGACGTTCTGGAGCGCCGCTCCGCGCTCGCGGCTGATGAGCTGTTCGAACACCTCTACGTGCACTGCGCACAGGCCGGTGTTGAGCACCTGTTCACGGTGGCCGCCGGGCTCGACTCGATGGTCATCGGGGAGCCGCAGATCCTCGGTCAGCTGCGCACCTCCTACGCCCAGGCCGAACAGGCCGGCACGCTCGGGCGCGCCCTGCACGAGGTGGCACAACAGGCACTGCGGGTCGGCAAGCGAGTCCGCACCGAGACCGGCATCGCCACCGCGGGCCCCTCGGTGGTCTCGGAGGCCCTGGCCGCTGCAGCCGACGTGCTGGGCGGCGGTGACCTCGCTGGTCTCGCCGGCCGTCAGGCGCTGCTGATCGGGGTCGGGTCGATGGGCGCCCTGGCCGCCGCGCACCTGCGCAGGGCCGGGGTGGCCGGGATCGTGGTGGCCAATCGCACCGAGGCCGCCGCCCAGCGGCTGGCAGCGCTCTGCGTCGCCGAGGGCACTCCGGCCCGCGCCGTGGGCCTGGCCGGCGTCACGGCGGCGCTGCCCACCGTCGATGTGGTGGTCTGCTGTGCCGGCGGGAGCGAGGCGGTGCTCAGGGTCGACCAGTTCGCCGGCGGCTCGGCGCCCCTCGTTATCTGCGACCTGGGACTGCCCCGCAACGTCGAGCCCGACGTGGGGTCCGTATCGGGGCTGACCCTGCTCGACCTCGGCGCCATCGCGCGCCGGGCAGAGCAGCACGGCATCGGCTCGGACGCCCTCGAGCGCGCCCGCCGACTCGTCGCCCAGGAGGTGCGCGATCACCTCGCCGCTCGGCGTACCGCGGAGGTCACCCCGACCGTGGCCGCACTGCGCCGGAGGGCCTCCGAGGTGGTGGAGGCGGAGCTGCGCCGACTGGACGGCCAGCTGCCGGGGCTCGACGCCGACGTGCGTGCGGAGCTGGCCCGCACCGTTCGGCGGGTGGTGGGCAAGCTGCTGCACCCTCCGACCGTGCGCGTCAAGCAGCTCGCCGAGTCTGGGGCTGGCGTGGCCTACGCGGAGGCGCTGCGTGAGCTGTTCGCGCTCGACCCGCAGTCGCCCGCCGTCCTCGCCGGCACCCAGGACTGAGCAGAGGATCGTCCCAGCTGCCCGCGGGCAGCTGGGACGATCCCCTGCTCAGGGTGTTACGGCAGGCTCACCGGTCCCCCGGGTTCAGCGCCCGGAAGGCGAGCCCGGCTGCGCCGCCTGCGATGACCTGCGCCTCGGCGTACAGGACCAGCGTCGACCAGGCGAACAGGCCCAGCACCGCGCCGCCGAGGGTGACGGCAGGGTTGAACGCGGCACCGGAGATCCCGCCGACTGCGAACGCACCGGCCACGACGGTGAAGCCGATCGCCAGGCCGTAGAAGGAGTTGTCCGGGTGGTCCTTGCTCGTGGCGACGTTCAGGACGACGTAGCAGAGCGCGAAGGTGAACAGCATCTCCACGACGAGGGCGACGATCAGGGCGTTACCGGAGAGCGCCCCGGCGCGCGGCTGCGCGCCGTGCAGCACGCCGGCGACCGCCGCCGCGGCGATCAGGCCGCCGGCGAGCTGCGCGATCCAGTAGCCGACGGCGTCACGTGGGGTAATCCGGCCGCGCACCAGTGCTGCCGTGGACACGGCGGGGTTGTAGTGGCCACCGGAGATGTGGCCGCCGGCGTAGACCATCACCATGAGCGTCGCGCCGATGGCCAGAGGAGCGGACACGCTGCCGCCGATGACGGTGGCTCCGACCGTGAAGACGAGGAAGAACGTCCCGATCAGCTCGACGGCGTACTTCTGCAGGGCCCTTGGAGGGGCGATGGTCGGCTCTGGTGCCCTCTGCTCGGCCCGGCTGCGTTCCGGGGTGTGGGTGTAGTCCACGCTGGTGGTCATGGCAGCTCTCCTCTAAGTCCGCTCGGGTGGTGCTGGGAGTTCGACGGTCGCCTTTGGGCGGGCGCAGGGCTTCCGGGCCAACGCCCATCTGCGCACCCGGCAGGCTGGACTCTTCGCGTACCTGCCAGCCGCCAACGGGGTGGGTGGCCAGACCCCCATCGCCGCGCCGAGCTCTCACCGCTAGCGGTCGTCGCCCTCTTGCCCATCCGATTGCGGGATTCCCGCTGGCCGGTAGCGGGGTTGGGCGCTGGCCGCGAAGACGTGCCCGGCCGCGGACGCGACGGTGAACGGCATGCGGCACGACAGCCGGTCAGGGCCGCAGGAGCGAAGGAAGTAGGGGAGAGCAATGGTGGGAGTCCTGGCACCGACGGCACTGCACCCAGCGCCCGAGGTGCACGACACGTTCGAGGCGGTTCGGGCCGAGGCGCTGTTCGCCTCTTCCCTGCAGCCCTCGGAGTCACCCAGCCCCGACCAGGTTCGTCGCACCGTCTCGGAAACCCTGCGCCAGCTGGGAACCCGAGGCTGCGCCGCGCAGGTGGCCGGCGCGTACGGCGATCACCCCAACACCGCAGTGGTGCGGATGACCTGGGCGTTGGCATCCATCAGAGCCGTGTACCCGCTCCCGGCGCCGGCGGCCACGACGCACCTCACCCCCCTACTGGCCCTCGCGAGCTAACGCCCAGTACTGCTAACCACGAGAGGAACCGAGACATGACCACCACACAGCCCACCCCGCCGCCGACGACGACAGACGCCGGCATCCCGGTTGAGAGCGACGACCACTCGCTCACCGTCGGCCCGGACGGACCGATCCTCCTGCAGGACCACTACCTCATCGAGCAGATGGCGCAGTGGAACCGGGAGCGGACCCCGGAGCG
>JAOPVD010000190.1 GCA_025966295.1 Frankiales bacterium
GCCGCCCCGGGTCACGAACGCCTACCGGCAGGCCGCCCGCGGCGGCCCCGCGCCGACCGTGCGGCCACCCTCGCCGGCCCGGCCCCGCCCCAGCGACCCTCCGACCCGGCGTACCCGCGGGCAACGCACCGCCCGGGTGCTGTCCTGGATCGCCCTGACGACCGCGATCACGGTGCTGCTGGCGGCCGGCGGCCTGTGGCTGGCCTTCAACCACTACAACGGGCAGATCGACCGGTTCGACGCCTTCAGCGGGCTGACCGGCGGCAAGCGCCCGGCCAAGGTGGCGCGGCACGCCCAGAACTACCTGCTGGTGGGCTCCGACAGCCGGGACGGCGCCAACGGCGTCGGCACCCAGGGCCAGGGCGCCACCTTCGTCACCGGGCAGCGCTCCGACACCGTGATCCTCGTGCACCTGTTCGGCTCGAGCGAGAAGGCTGAGCTGGTCAGCTTCCCGCGTGACACCTACGTCGAGATCCCCGAGTTCACCAACCCGGCGACCGGCCGGACGCGGTCGGCGCACTTCGGGAAGCTCAACAGCGCCTTCTCCGAGGGCGGCGCGCCGCTGCTCATCGCCACCATCGAGCACCTCACGAACGTCCGCATCGACCACTTCCTTCAGGTCGACTTCACCGGCTTCAAGGGCATGGTCAACAAGCTGGGCGGCGTCGACGTCTGCCTGACCAAGGACGCCAAGGACCACTTCTCCGGCATCAACCTGGCGGCCGGCCGGCACCACGTCCGCGGTGACGTGGCGCTCGCCTTCGTCCGGCAGCGGCACGGTCTCGCGAACGGCGACATCGACCGGATCGCCCGCCAGCAGCAGTTCATCGGCTCGCTCGCCAACAAGGTGCTGTCCGCCGGGACGCTGCTCGACCCGTTCAAGCTCAACGGCTTCCTCGACGTCGCCACCGCGTCGCTCAAGGCCGACACCGGCCTGTCGGGCAACGACATCAAGAACCTCGCGCTGCGGCTGCGGAGCTTCAACTCCGGCGGGGTGCTGTTCGTGACGGTGCCGATCGCCGACATCAGCGGCTACCGCAAGGGCGTCGGCTCGGTGGTGCTGCTCGACGAGGCCAAGACCGCGCAGATGTTCGACGCGCTCCGGCGCGACGTGGCGCCCGACACGCCCGCCACGAACGGCCCGAAGACGCCCACCACGCCGATCATCGTCGCGCCCGCCAACGTCCGGGTCGCCGTCTACAACGGCTCCGGCGTGCAGGGCATCGGCCGCAAGGCGGCCGCCGACATCACGCAGGTCGGCTTCCAGGTCATCGGGATCCCCACCAACCGCGGCACCGGCGCGACCCAGACGACGATCTCCTACGGCCCCACCAAGGCCGACTCGGCCCGGACCCTGCAGGCGGCCATCCCGGGCTCGGTGCTCGTCGCCGACAGCAGCCTGGGCCGCACCCTGGACCTCGTGGTCGGCTCCGGCTACAACGGCGCCAAGCCGGTCACCGTCACCACGGCCAGGCCGTCGGCCAGCCCGGCGCCGGGCGCGGCGGTTCCGGTCAAGACGGCGGCCAACAACCCTTGTACGACCTGACCGCGGGCCTGGCCGGCCGACGTGACCCCGCCCAGCCGCTGCTGACCTTCCTGGACGGCCCGGCGCGCATCGAGCTGTCCGGGGCGACCACCGCGAACTGGGTGAGCAAGACCGCCAATCTCCTCGTCGACGGCTACGCCGGGCCCGACCGGGTCGGCCTGCTGCTGCCGCTGCACTGGCAGACGGTGTGCCTGCTGCTGGGCGGCGTCGCGGCCGGCGCGACGGTGGTGGTGGCCGCCTCCCCCGCCGAGCTCGCCGGCTGCCCGGTGGCCTTCACCACCGCCGACACCGCCGAGGCGGCCCTGGACGCCGGCGTCGACGACGTCTTCGCCTGCTCGTTGACGCCGTTCGCCACCCGGCTGCCGGCCGTGCCGGCACTGGTGCTGGACGCCGCCGCCGAGATCCCGTCCTACGGGGATCACTTCGGCGGCCGGCCCGCCGCGGCCCGCCTGGAGCTGGCCGGCCAGCCGTACCTGCCGCCGGCCTGGGACCTGACGCCCGCCGACCGGGTGCTGACCACGCTGGACCCGGCCACCCCGGCGGGCCTGGGGGCGCTGCTGGCACCGCTGCGGGCCGGGGCGGCGCTGGTGCTGCTGGTCGCGGGCGACCTCGACGCCGCGGTGGCGCAGGAGGGTGTGACGGCGGTCGTGGACGGCGCGGGCCTTCGGCGCGTCAGCTGACCGCCGTACCGGCGAGCGGGGCCCGCTCGACCGTGTAGAGCTCCTGGCTGTGCGGGTCGCTGCAGGCCAGGTCGCACAGCAGGCTCAGCGGGATGCCGGCTCGCAGCAGGGCCTCCACGCGGCCCTTGTCGGGGACGGGGAGCGGCTGGGAGGGCATGGCGTCCTTCGAACGGGAACGGTGCTGCGGACCCCTCCTGCATCGGCAGGTCCCGTTCGAAGCAAGAGGGGCCGATCGGGTGGCGAGGGGCGGTTGCTCGGGCGCACGCGGGGTGCGCGGGGTGCGCGGCTGAGCGACCAGCGCTACGTGGTCTTCGCGGCCCGCTTGCGGCGGCCGTGCAGCGCGTCCTCCGCGCCGAGGCTGAAGCTGTCGCCCACCTGCTCCAGGGCGAGCCGGCCGAGGATCTGCTGCTCGGTGGCGACCCGCTCCGAGCGACCGCGGCCGATGAAGCTGACGGCCCAGTGCAGCACCGTGGTCAGGCGGTGCTTGAAGCCCACGATGTACACGATGTGCACCGCCAGCCACAGCACCCAGGCGAGGAACCCCGAGAGCTGCATGCCCTTGATGCTCGCGACCGCGTTGAAGCGGCTGACGGTGGCCATCGAGCCCTTGTCCTTGTAGGCGAAGGGGCGGTGCGGCCCGCCCTTGATGGTCTTGGCGGCGTGCCGGGCTCCCTGGATCGCGACCTGGGCCACGCCCGGGTAGTTGTTGAGCGCCGCCATGTCGCCGACCACGAACACCTCGGGGTGCCCCGGGAGCGTGAGGTCGGGCTGGACCTTGATGCGGCCCGCGCGGTCGACCTCGGCGCCGCACTGCTCGGCGAGCTGCCGGGCCAGCGGCGACGCGGAGACGCCGGCCGCCCAGATCTTGCAGAAGCTCGGGATCAGCCGCTGGGTGCCGTCGGGGTCCTTGACCGTGACGCCGTCACGGTCGACGTCGACGACCATCGCCCCCAGCTGTACGTCGACGCCGATCTCGCGCAGCCGCTGGGAAGCGCGCTCCGACAGCTTGTCGCCGAAGTTGATGAGCACCCGGTCGGCGAAGTCGACGAGCACCACGCGGGCGGTCCGCGGGTCGATGTTGCGGAAGTCCCCGGGCAGCGCGCGCCGGGCCAGCTCGGTGATCTGACCGGCCATCTCCACCCCGGTCGGACCGGCGCCGACCACGACGAAGGTGAGGAGCCGGTCGATCTCGCTGTGGTCGGTCGCCAGCTCGGCGAGCTCGAACGCGCCGAAGATGCGGCCGCGCAGCTCCAGCGCGTCGTCGATCGTCTTCATGCCCGGGGCGTGCCGCGCGAAGTGGTCGTTGCCGAAGTAGGACTGGCCGGCGCCCGCGGCCACGACCAGCTCGTCGTACGGCGTGACCGTGGTGCGGTCCAGCAGCTGGCTCGTGACGGTCTTCGCGGTCAGGTCGACCCTCGTCACGTCCCCCAGGAGCACCTTGGCGTTCTTCTGCCGGCGCAGGATCTCGCGGGTGGCGGGGGCGATCTCGCCCTCGGACAGGATGCCGGTCGCCACCTGGTACAGCAGCGGCTGGAACAGGTGGTGGGTGGTCTTGGCCAGGAGCGTGATCTCGACGTCGGCGCGCTTGAGCGCCTTGGCCGCGAACAGGCCCCCGAACCCGGAGCCGATGATGACGACGCGCTTCATGGTGGTGCCCTTTCCCAGTCAGCACCCATGATCCCACCGGAACCGGGGGTGATCGCCCGGGCGGCGTGTGACGAGGCAGACACGCCCCGGCCGCCGGCTGCCAGAAACGGCAGGCAGACTGGAGGCCTCTGCTTCCCACGTCTGAGGTCTCCCTGTGCGCCGAGGTACCGCTCGTGCCCTGCTCCTGCCCCTGCTCGCCGCTGTCGTCCTGACCGGCTGCTCGTCCGGCGACAAGAAGGCCACCTCCGGGCTGCCGACCGTCGCCGGGGGCTACGGCAGCAAGCCGACGTTCACCTTCCCCGGCAAGACCCCGCCCGCGGCGCTGGAGAGCAAGGTGCTCCGCAAGGGCACCGGCAAGCCCGTCGCGAAGGGCGACCTGCTGGTGGCCGACTACCTCGGGCAGGTCTGGCAGGGCTCGGTCTTCGACAACAGCTACGACCGCAAGGCGCCCGCCGGCTTCGTCATCGGTGCCGGCAAGGTCATCGCCGGTTGGGACGACGTGCTGGTCGGCGTCAACGCCGGCAGCCGGGTCCTCATGACCATCCCGCCGGCCAAGGGGTACGGCGCCTCCGGCAACGAGCAGGCCGGCATCAAGGGCACCGACACCCTGGTGTTCGTCGTGGACGTGGTCGCCTCGTACGGCAAGGCCGCCGTCGGTGACGTCAAGGCGGTCGCGCAGAAGGCCAGCACCCCGGGCGTGACCGTGAGGGGCGCGCTCGGCGCCGCTCCGACCGTCGCCGTCGCCAAGGGCGCGAAGGCGCCGGCCAAGCCGGCGGTGACGGTGCTCGCCAAGGGCACCGGCGCGCCGGTCGGGGCCGGCCTGCTCGTCGTGCAGTACGTCGCCACCCGCTACAACGGGGCCGCCGCCGGCTCCACGTTCACCGACGGCGTCCCGGCCGGCGTCACGGTCACCGACGGCGCGAGCGGCACGCCGTTCGACCTGACGCGCGGGGTCCCGCTCGGCAGCCGGGTGCTGCTCCAGCTGCCGGCGGCGCAGGGCCAGCCCGGCGTCGCCGTGGTGGTCGACCTGGTGGCCCAGCCCAAGACCGCTGCCGCGGCCGGCTGAGCGCAGCCGCGCAAGCCCTTGTGACGCCGGCCGCGCGTGCCTACGTTGAGCGGCACGACAGCTGAACGCGGGTACGACGGCGAGGTCGGCCAGATGGCGATCGATCCCCAGGGGCAGCGGCTGCGGGTCCCGGTGTGACGCTCGTCGCGGGCGTCGACTCCTCCACCCAGTCCACGAAGGTCGTGGTCTGCGACGCCGCGTCCGGCGCGGTGCTCAGGACGGCCAGCGCGCCGCACCCGGACGGCACCGAGGTGCCCCCGTCCGCGTGGTGGGAGGCCCTCGAACGCGCCTGCGGCGGCGGGCTGCTCGCCGGTGTCGCGGCCATCGCGGTGGCCGGCCAGCAGCACGGCATGGTGCTGCTCGACGGGCAGCAGCAGGTGGTGCGGCCGGCGCTGCTCTGGAACGACGTCCGCTCGGCCGGTGCCGCCCAGGAACTGGTCGCCGAGCTCGGTCGGCAGGCCTGGGTCGACGCGGTCGGCTCCGTCCCGGTCGCGGCCTTCACCGTCACCAAGCTGCGGTGGACCGCCCAGCACGAACCGGACGCGGCGGCCCGGGCCGAGAGCGTGCTGCTCCCCCACGACTGGCTCACCTCCCGGCTGCTCGCCGACGTGGCCCTGGTCACCGACCGCGGCGACGCCTCCGGCACCGGCTACTGGTCAGCGGCCGCCGAGACCTACCGGCCGGACCTGCTCGCGCGGGCCTTCGGCCGGCCGCTGCAGACCCCACGGGTACTCGGGCCCGCCGAGCCCGCCGGGGAGACGGCCGACGGGGTGCTGGTCGCCGCCGGCACCGGGGACAACATGGGCGCCGCCCTCGGCCTGGGCGTGGGACCGGGCGACGTCGTCGTCTCGCTCGGCACCAGCGGCACGGCCTTCGCCGTGCACGACGCCCCCAGCGCCGACCCGTCGGGCGCCGTGGCCGGCTTCGCGGACGCCAGCGGCCAGCACCTCCCGCTGGTCTGCACCCTCAACGCCGCCCGGGTGCTCGTCGCCGCGGCTCGCCTGCTCGGCACCGACCTGGCCGGCCTCGACCAGCTGGCGCTGCGGGCCGAGCCGGGGGCCGGCGGGCTGGTCCTGCTGCCCTACCTCGACGGCGAGCGCACCCCCGACCTGCCGGAGGCCACCGGCACCCTCTCCGGGCTGACCCGCACCTCCATGACGCCGGAGAACCTCGCCCGGGCCGCGGTGGAGGGGATGCTGTGCGGGCTGGCCGACGCCGTCGAGGCGCTCCGGCTGCAGGGCGTCGTCGTACGCCGGTTGCTGCTCATCGGGGGCGGCTCCAGGTCGCACGCGGTGCAGGCCCTCGCCCCCTCGCTGCTGGGCGCCCCGGTCGTCGTCCCCACGCCGGCCGAGTACGTCGCCCTGGGCGCCGCCCGGCAGGCCGCCTGGGCGCTCGACCCGTCGGCCCTGCCCGACTG
>JAOPVD010000236.1 GCA_025966295.1 Frankiales bacterium
AAGCAGGAGAAGCAGGAGCGCATCGCCACCACCACACTGGAGATCTTCGCGCCGCTGGCCCACAGGCTCGGCATGAACACCCTCAAGTGGGAGCTCGAGGACCTCGCGTTCGCGACGCTCTACCCCAAGCGGTACGACGAGATCGTCCGCCTGGTCGCCGACCGGGCCCCGTCCCGGGACACCCAGCTCGCCGAGGTGGTCGCCAAGGTCGAGGCCGACCTCAAGGCCGCCAAGATCAAGGCGACCGTCACCGGCCGGCCGAAGCACTACTACTCGATCTACCAGAAGATGATCGTCCGCGGCCGCGACTTCACCGACATCTACGACCTGGTCGGCATCCGGGTCCTCGTCGACAGCGTCCGCGACTGCTACGCCACCCTCGGCACCATCCACGCCCTGTGGTCCCCGGTCCCCGGCCGGTTCAAGGACTACATCGCGATGCCCAAGTTCAACATGTACCAGTCGCTGCACACCTCGGTGATCGGTCCCGAGGGCAAGCCGGTCGAGCTGCAGATCCGCACCCACGAGATGCACAAGCGGGCCGAGTACGGCATCGCCGCCCACTGGAAGTACAAGGAGGGCGGCCCGGCGCCGGCCAAGGGCGACGACATGGCCTGGCTGCGCCAGCTGCTGGACTGGCAGAAGGAGGCCGCCGACCCGGGTGACTTCCTGGACTCGCTGCGCTTCGACCTGCACAGCGCCGAGGTGTTCGTCTTCACGCCCAAGGGCGACGTCCTCTCGCTGCCGTCCGCCTCCACGCCGGTCGACTTCGCCTACGCCGTCCACACCGAGGTCGGGCACCGCTGCATCGGGGCGCGCGTGAACGGCCGGCTGGTGCCGCTCGAGTCCACCCTCGACAACGGCGACGTCGTCGAGATCTTCACGAGCAAGGCCGAGAACGCGCACCCGACCCGGGACTGGCTGCAGTTCGTCAAGAGCCCGCGGGCCCGCAACAAGATCCGGCAGTGGTTCGCCAAGGAGCGCCGCGAGGACGCCGTCGACAACGGCAAGGAGGCCATCAGCCGGGCGATGCGCAAGGCCGGCCTGCCGCTGCAGCGGGTGCTCGGCGGCGACGCGCTGCCGACGATGGCCCGCGACCTGCGGCTGCCGGACGTGACCGCGCTCTACGTCGAGGTCGGCGAAGGGCGGCTGTCGGCGCAGACCGTGGTGCAGAAGGTGATGGCGGCCCTGGGCGGTGCCGAGGGCGCCGTCGAGGACCTCGCCGAGACCGCGGTCCCGACCCGGCCGGCCCGCCCGCGGCCGCCCGGCGACCCGGGCGTGGTGGTCAAGGACGTGGACGACGTCTGGGTCAAGCTCGCGAAGTGCTGCACGCCGGTGCCGGGCGACGACGTGGTGGGCTTCGTGACCCGCGGCCGCGGCGTCTCGGTGCACCGCCGCGACTGCCCCAACGCCGGCGAGATCCTGTCGCAGCCCGAGCGGCTGGTCGAGGTCGAGTGGGCCCCGACGGCCGGCTCGCTGTTCCTGGTCAACATCCAGGTCGAGGCGCTCGACCGCACCCGGCTGCTGTCCGACGTCACCCGGGTGCTCTCCGAGGGGCACGTCAACATCCTGTCGGCCACCGTGACCACCACCCGGGACCGGGTCGCGGTGTCCCGGTTCTCGTTCGAGATGGCCGACCCCAAGCACATGGGTCACCTGCTGAACCAGGTGCGCAGCGTCGAGGGCGTCTACGACGCCTACCGCGTCACCAGCTGACCGGCGACGGCCGGGCCGGGGGTCAGGCGACGGTGACCTGCACGAGGTCGATGGGCAGCTTGGGCTTGCCGCCGCCGGCGCTGTGGGAGCCGTCGTCCCCGCCGGCCGCGACCTTCTCGATGATGTCGAGGCCCTTGGTGATGGTCCCGAAGGGCGTGTAGCTGGGCGGCAGCTGGGTGTCCTTGTAGACGACGAAGAACTGGCTGCCGTTGGTGTTCGGGCCGCTGTTGGCCATCGCCAGGGTGCCCTTGGGGTAGGTGGCTCCGGTGAGGTTCTCGTCGGCGTAGCTATAGCCGGGCCCGCCGGAGCCGGTGCCGGTGGGGTCACCGCACTGCAGCACGAAGATGCCGCTCGACACGAGCCGCGGGCACGGGGTCTTGTCGTAGTACTTCTGCCCGGCGAGGAACGCGAAGCTGTTGACGGTGCACGGCGCCTTGCTGGCTAGCAGCTCGACCGCCACCGTGCCGCGCGAGGTCTTCAGCACGGCGTGCCGGGTGCCGGTGGTCTGCACGCCGGTGGTGGCCGGCGCGCCCGTCACCTTCTTGGCGGCCGCCCCCGACTTCGGGTAGCTGCAGGTCCCCGGCTTGCCCGCCGCGGCCGACGCCGACGCCGACGCCGACGGCGCGGGGGCGGCCAGCGTGTCCTTGCTCGGCTCGTCGTTGGCGAGCCACAGCGCGACACCGGCGATCAGGCCGACCACGGCGAGGCCGGCGACGCTCGCGAGGATGGTGTTGCGCCGCTGCCGGCGGTGCGCCTGGGCGTCGGCCCGGCGGGCCGCCTGGCGCTCCGCCCGCAGCCGGGCGAGCTCCCGCTCGCGCTTGTTGCTTGCCACGCGTGTCCTCCTGCTGTCGGTGTGCCGGGGGGAGTCTAGGGATCGTCAGTGCGCCGCGGTGCGCACCGTGGTGACGGTCAGCGGCAGCAGCGGCCGGCCGTCGCGCGGCGGGACGGCGCCGGCGGCCGCCACCCGGTCCAGAACGTCCAGCCCGGCCGTCACCACGGCGAACGGGGTGAACGACGGCGGCAGCGGGCTGTCGCCGTAGGTGAGGAAGAACCGGCCGCCGCTGGTGCCCGGGCCGTTGTTGGCCAGCCCGACGGTGCCGCGGGGGTAACGGGCGCCGGTCAGGTTCTCGCTGGCGAAGGCGTAGCCCGGGCCGGTGCCGCGGCGCGGCTCGCCGCACTCGACCAGGCGCAGCGCCCCGGTCGTCAGGCGGGGGCACCGGCTGCCGTCGAAGTACCCCTGGGCGGCGAGGAAGGCGAACGACCGGACGGCGCACGGCGCCCGGTCGGCGAGCAGCCGCAGCACCAGCCGGCCGCGGTCGGTCACGACGGTCGCGGTGCGGTCGGACGGGCTGGCCAGCGCCGCCGGCCGGCCGCTGACCAGCGGGCTGCTGGCCCCGTCGGCGGTGTAGGAGCAGATCCCGGTCGGAACGGTCGGCGCTGCTGTCGGCCGAGGCGCCGCCGCGTCGCTCCGCAGCACCCGGGGCGCCAGCGCGGCGAGGGTGAGCACCGCCGTGAGCAGAACCAGCGCGGACACCAGCACCTCCCGCCGGCGCTGCCGGCGCCGCTTCGCCGCCAGCCGGACCCGCTGCCGCTCGCGGCGCAGCGCGTCGAGGCGGGCCTGCTGCTCGCTGGTGACCACGCCGTCCTTCGCACGCTCGCTCGCCGCTGGTGCGGCGGAGTCTAGGGAATCTCGTTCCGGCGCCGTGGGAGCGCGCCGGTAGGGTCGACAGGGCCAGGTGTGATCCAGCCCCAGAGGAGTCGACGACCGTGTTCGTCCGCGGGTTCCCCGCTGCCGCCTTCGACACCAACTGCTGGGTCGTCGCCCCCGCAGAGGGTGAGCAGTGCGTCGTCATCGACCCGGGCATCGGCGTCCAGGACCAGCTCGACGAGGTCCTGCGCGAGCACCGCCTGCAGCCGGTCGCCGTGCTGCTGACCCACGGCCACCTCGACCACACCTTCTCGGTCACCCCGGTCTGCGGCGCCAAGGGCATCCCGGCCTGGATCCACCCCGCCGACCGGGAGCTGCTCGCCGACCCGATGAAGGGGCTGTCCGCGCAGAGCGGCGCCATCTTCGGGGGCCGCCTGGAGTGGACCGAGCCGTCCGACGTGGCACTGCTCGACCCGGCGGTGCCGCTCGAGCTCGCCGGCCTGACGTTCCGCACCGACTTCGCGCCCGGCCACACACCCGGCTCGGTCGTCTTCGAGACCGCGGCGACGATGTTCTCCGGCGACGTGCTGTTCGCCGGCTCGATCGGCCGCACCGACCTGCCCGGCGGCTCCTGGGAGCAGATGCAGGACTCGCTCGCGCGGGTCATCCTGCCCCGGCCCGACGACGTGGTGGTGCACACCGGGCACGGCCCCTCGACCACGATCGGCCGGGAGCGCGCCTCCAACCCGTTCCTGCAGGACCTGGCGGTCGCCCCGCCGACCCGGGGCCTGTGATGTTCCAGGCCCCCAAGGGCACGTACGACGTCCTCCCCGGCTCGGGCTTCGTGGGCGTGCGGGACGCGCTGCTGGCGCCCGCCGCGCTCGCCGGCTACGCCTACGTCGAGCCGCCGGTGTTCGAGGACACCGAGCTGTTCGCGCGCGGCGTCGGGGCCTCGACCGACGTGGTGAGCAAGGAGATGTTCACCTTCACCGACCGCGGCGACCGGTCGCTGACGCTCCGGCCCGAGGGCACCGCGGGGGTTGTCCGGGCGGTCGTGCAGCACGGCCTGCAGCACGGCCAGCTGCCGGTCAAGCTCCGCTACGCCGGCCCGATGTTCCGGGCCGAGCGGCCGCAGGCCGGCCGCTTCCGGCAGTTCCAGCAGGTCGGCGTCGAGGCCCTCGGGCTCACCGACCCGGCCCTGGACGTGGAGGTCGTGGCGCTGGCCTGGGAGGGCTTCCGGCGCCTGGGCCTGACCCAGGTCCGGCTGCTGCTCACCTCCCTCGGTGACCCCACCTGCCGACCGGCGTACCGGGAGGAGCTGGCGGCGTTCCTGGCCGGGCTCGACCTCGACGAGGCGACCCGGGCGCGGGCCCAGCTCAACCCGCTGCGGGTGCTGGACGACAAGCGCGAGGCGGTGCAGCGCCAGCTCGGCGACGCCCCGCTGATGCCGGACCGGCTGTGCTCGGAGTGCAAGGCGCACCACGACGCGGTGGTCGAGGGGCTGCAGGCGCTCGGGGTGCCGTTCGAGCCGGCGCCGCGGCTGGTGCGCGGCCTCGACTACTACATGCGGACCACCTTCGAGCTCGTCCACGACGGCCTCGGGGCGCAGTCCGCGGTCGGCGGTGGCGGTCGCTACGACGGCCTCTCGGAGGCCATCGGCGGCCCGCACCTGCCCGGCATCGGCTGGGCGCTCGGCATCGAGCGCACCCTGCTGGCGCTCGAGGCCGAGGGCCTCACGCCGCCGGCCGACACCGGCCTGGCCGTGTTCGTGGTGCCGTTGGGCGCGGCTGCCAAGGCCTGGGCGGTGCGGGCGGTGGCCGGCCTGCGCGCGGCCGGCATCGCCTCCGACCTGGCCTACGGCGACCGCGGCCTGAAGGGCGCGATGAAGG
>JAOPVD010000247.1 GCA_025966295.1 Frankiales bacterium
GTACAGGACGCCAAAGCCGTCGACCCGGCCCGAGCGGTGTCGCTCGAGGTCGTCGCCGCGGGACCCGCGCCGGTCGTGGAGGGCGACGCCGCGCGGCTGCGGCAGGTGTTCGGAAACCTGGTCTCCAACGCGCTGACGCACACGCCGGCCGGCACGCCGGTGCTGGTGCGGGTGTCGACCGGCGAGGGTCAGGCGCAGGTCGAGGTCGTCGATGCCGGCCCGGGGATCCCGGCCGCGGACCAGCGCCGGGTGTTCGAGCGGTTCTTCCGGGCGGACACCTCGCGGGCCCGGGCGTCCGGCGGCAGCGGGCTGGGGCTGTCGATCGTGGCCGCCCTGGTCGCCGCGCACGGCGGCTCCGTCGAGCTCACCGAGACGCCCGGCGGCGGCGCGACGTTCCGTGTCACCCTCCCGCTCGCGGACACCTAGCCGCCCCGCCCCCTCCCGCGCCGCCCCCTCCCGGTGATCCACGGAACCAGCGCCGCCGTTTGGGGGCCGCAGACGTGGACGCCGGTTCCGTGGATCACCGGAAGTGGGGGGTGCGGGGGTGGGGGGGTCAGCCGGACGAGAGCGTGTACGGCGTGACCGGGTCGTCGAAGCCGCGCAGCTGCTGGGGCAGCCCCGGGACGGCCAGCCAACCGGTCGGCAGGACCTCCACCAGCTCGCCGGACGCCAGCACCTGGCCCGGCTCGGCGACGGCGACCAGCCGCGACGCCAGGTTGACCGGAGGGCCGAAGTAGTCGCCGTCCTGGGCCAGGAGCCGGCCGTACGCGAGGCCGGCCCGCACGTCTATGCCGTGCTCGACGGCGCGCGGGTGGGAGGTCAGGTCCGAGGCGATCCGCACCAGGTCGCCGGGCTCGGCCGAGACCCACATGACGGCGTCACCGAGGAACTTCACGATCCGGCCGCCCCCGGCCTGCACGGTGTCGGTGGCGGACTCCTCGAAGACGGTCAGCACCTGTGACAGCTCGCCGAGGGTGAGTTGCTGGGACAGCCGGGTGAAGCCGGACAGGTCGGCGAACCCGACGCCGCAGCGGAACGCGGCCCGGTCCTCCACCTCCCGGTCGATGTCCTCGAAGTGCACCCGGGTGGCCTCCAGGTGCTGGCGGTGCATGGCGTCGAGCATCCGCCCGATCCGCGGCACCAGCTGGGTGACCTGGCCGTAGGCCCGGGCGGTGACGACCTCGTCGCCGCTGATGCCGACGTCGATGACCTGCATACCGGCCCGCATCGCCGACGTCTCGGCCTCGGTGATCCGGGCCAGCGCGGCGCCAACCACCCGGGACACCCCGAGCGCGGTCTCCTCCCCGAGGAAGGACCGCACGTCCAGGTAGGTGCCGAGCGCCTCGACGTCCGGCTCGGTGAGCAGCGCCAGGTCCAGGCCCTTGTCCGGCAGCCCGAACGTCCGCCAGGCCCGCAGCACCACCTCGGGCTCGGCCTCCAACCGGATCGCCGCCGCGCGCAGCGTCAGCAACCCGACGAGCGGCCGGATCCGGCGGTCACCGGCCAGCGCGAACAGCCGACCGCGGGACGACGCCAGCTGCATCTCCTCGACCGTGCAGCCCTCACTGACCAGGAACTCCAGCAGGTCCCGGCGCTCCGCGGCACCCGGCGACGCCGGGTCGTACAACCCGGCGACCCGCAGCGGCTCGAGGTCCACACCGGCAGTGTGTCAGCAGCCGAGCAGGACCACATCGCTGCCGGACCGGCTCTTGGTGACCTGCACCTGCGCCGGGATCCGCTGCCGCAGCTCGGCCACGTGCGACACCACCCCCACGATCCGGCCGCCCTCGCGCAGCCCGTCGAGGACGTCCATCACCTCGTCGAGGGTGTCCTCGTCGAGCGTGCCGAAGCCCTCGTCGATGAACAGGGCCCCGATCCGCGCCCCACCGGCCTCCGCCGACACCACGTCGGCCAGCCCGAGCGCGAGCGCCAGCGACGCCAGGAAGGTCTCGCCGCCGGAGAGCGTGGAGGTGTCGCGATCCTGCCCCGACCAGCCGTCCCGGGCCAGCAGCCCGAGCCCGGACCGCACGCCTCCGCGGGCCGCGCCGTCGGTGTGCACCAACGCGTACCGGCCCTGGGTCATCCGCAGCAGCCGCACCGAGGCGGCCGCCGCGACCTCCTCCAGCCGGGCCGCCAGCACGAAGGAGGTGAGCGTCATCTTCAGGCCGTTGGCGCCGGCGCCGGTGCACAGGTCGGCCAGCGCGCGGGCCTCGCGGGCGACCAGCTCGAGCGGCCCGAGCGCGGCCAGCTCCGCGCGCAGCTCCGGCAGCAGCCGCTCCAACGCGGTACGGCGCTGCCGTCGCTCACCCAGCACCTCCTGGGCGGCGGCGAGCACCTGGTCAGCCTCGGCCAGCACCGCCGCCGTCTGCGCCACCGGGGCCGCCGGGTCGAGCGGGACGTCCAGGGCCGGGTCGGCCAGCTCGGAGGTGACGGCCGCCGCCACGTCCGCCGCCGCCCGCAGCCCGGCCACCGCCTCGGTCCGCCAGTCCGTCGTGCGGGACGCCGCCAGCGCGTCCTCCGTGGAGGCGAAACCGGCGGCCACGCAGGCGCTCGCGGCCGCGAGCACGGCCCGGTCGAGCTCCCCCTGCGCCACCGCCAGCAGCTCCGCGG
>JAOPVD010000248.1 GCA_025966295.1 Frankiales bacterium
TGCGCGGGGGCGGCGCAGGAGCAGTGGGCCGCGCGCCCGCCGGGCGGCCGGGCCGCGGTGCTCCACGGCGCAGCCCAGCTGTTCCGGGAGCGCGCCGGCGAGCTCGGCGACCTCATCGCGGCGGAGATGGGCAAGCCGGTCCTCGAGGCCCGGACCGAGGTGGAGAAGGGCGCGGCCGTCCTCGACTACTACGCCGAGGCCGGCTACCTGGCACAGGGCGCGACGTACCGCACCGACACCGGCGAGGACGTGCTCGTCCTGCGCGAGCCGCTCGGGGTGGTCGCGCTCATCACGCCGTGGAACTTCCCGTTCACCATGCCGATCCGCAAGGTGGCTGCCTCGCTCGCGGCCGGCAACGCCGCCCTGCTCAAGCCCGCCCCCGGCGGTGTCCTCATCGCGCTGGCCATCGCGCAGACGCTCACCGACGCCGGCCTGCCCGCCGGCGTGCTCAACGTCGTCTACGGCAGCGTGGCGGACGTCTCCGAAGCGCTGCTCGGCGACCCGCGGCTGGCCGGGGTCAGCCTGACCGGCTCCTACGCGACGGCCGCGGCCGTCCGTCGCCGGCTGCCGGTGGAGGTGCCGCTGCAGGCCGAGCTGGGCGGCAAGAACGCGCTGGTCGTCTGGCGCGACGCCGACGTCGAGGCCGCCGTGCCCCTCATCTGGCAGTCGTCGTTCCGCAACAACGGGCAGATCTGCACCTCCGCCGGCCGGCTGCTCGTCCACGAGGCGGTGGCCGACGCACTGCTGGAGGCGCTGCGCCGCAAGGTGGTCGACGCCCCGGTGACCACCGGCGACGGCGACTTCGGGGTGCTGTCCAGCGAGCAGGCGCAGCAGCGGATCGAGCAGGTGCTGGCGCGGCACGACGCGGCGGTCACCGAGCGGTTCACGCCCAGCTGGCCCGCGGGGCTGTTCGGCCCCACGGTGCTGGTCGAGCCGACCGCGGCCGAGCTCGTCGAGGAGGAGATCTTCGGCCCGGTGCTGACCTTCGAGCGGATCGGTTCGCTGGACGAGGCGGTGGCCAAGGCCAACGCCACGGCGTACGGCCTCACCGCCGGCATCATCACCAACGACCTGGCGGTGGCGTCGGCGTTCTGGCGGCGCGCCAACGCCGGCACGGTGAAGGTCAACGCGCCGCTGACCGGTGCCCCCTTCCACGTGCCGATGCAGGGCTTCGGCCGCTCTGGCGCCGGCCAGGGCGAAGGCGGCACCGCCTCCTCCGAGTTCTTCACGCGTAACAAGACCGTCCACATCCGTCGTACCAACCCCTGAGCCACGTCCCGCTGAGGAAGGAACACATGTCCAAGATCACCCTTGAAGAGGCCCGCGAGATGGTTCGCGCTGGGCTCGCGTCCAGTGCCGAGCAGGGCGTCGGCATGGCCATCGCCGTGGTGGACTACGCCGGCACGATGATCGCGTTCGAGCGCAGCGACGACGCCCCGTGGATCGTGTCCGAGGTGGCCTGGCGCAAGGCGCGCACGTCGGCGGCCTTCGGCAAGGACAGCGCCGACCGCGAGGAGGCCTGGTCCACCCGGCCGTTCTTCGCCGCGAGCGTGGTCGGGCTCGGTGACTTCGTGGTCGGCAAGGGTGCGGTCGTCGTCATCCACGACGGCGAGGTGCTCGGCGCGGTGGGCGCCAGCGGCGGCCACCCTGACCAGGACCACATCGCAGCGGTGGCGGGCGCCGCGGTCTTCCGGCGCTGATGACCGCCCCCGTGGCGGGGCCCTCCGCCGCCGGGGTCGTGGCCTCCGGGCACCCGCGCGCGGCCCAGGCCGGTCGGGATGCCCTGGCCGGCGGCGGGTCCGTGGTCGACGCGGTGCTGCGGATGGCCTTCACCCAGTGGGTTGTCAACGCGCCGCTGTGCGGTCCGGGCGGCGACCTGTTCGTGCTGCACGTGAAGGGCGACCAGGCGACCGTGTACGGCGGCTGGTCCGGCATCCCGCTGGCCTTCCCGGCCGGCGGCCCGGTGCCGTACAGCGGTCCGGGCGCTGCCGTGGTCCCGGGTGCGCTCGCCGGGGCGCACGCGGCCTGGTCGGCGCACGGCCGGCTGGGTTGGGCGGACCTGTTCGCCTCCGGCCTGGAGGCCGCGGAGGGTCACGAGGTGACGCCGTGGATGGCCACGAGCTACGCCTCGGTGGTGGCGCGCGGCAACGGCCCGGCGCTGCAGCAGGTGCTCGACCAGCAGGAGCCGCCGGCCGCCGGCGCCCACATCTCGACCCGGCGGCTGGGCGCCAGCCTCGCCGTCCTCGCCGACGCCGGTCCGGGTGCCCTGTACGACGGGCCGCTGGGCCAGCGGCTGGTGGCGGCGATCACCGCGCAGGGCGGTTACCTGCGCGCCGAGGACCTCGCCGCCGTCCGCGCGCAGGTCTGCCCCGCGGAGGTGGCCGAGCTGGACGGGCTCACCATCGCGCTGCCGGGCCTGCCGAGCCAGGCCGGCCTAACGGTCGAGCTGCTCGAGGCGGTCGGCCGGACGGTGCCGGTGGAGAGCCCGGACTTCGCGCGGGCGCTGGCGGCCGTGACGCAGGACGCGCTCATCCGGCGCTGCGTGGTCGGCCTGCCGGGTACCGCGGTGAGCACCGCGGCCGCCGGCGACGAGGCCGCGATCGTGGTGCACAGCCTGGCCGGCGTGCAGTTCGGCACCGGCTGGGTCGCCGGCGACACCGGCATCGCGCTCGGCAACCGGGTCGGCACCGCGTTGTCCGACCGGCCGGACCTGCCGGCCGCCAACCCTCGCCCCGGCGCCCTGATGCCGCACACCCTCAGCGCCGCCTGGCTGCGGTCCGGCGACCGCTCGATGCTGGTGGCCAGCCCGGGCGGCGACCGGCAGGTGCAGTGGCTGGCGCAGTCGGCGCAGCGCTTCCGGCAGGGCGCCGACCTGGCCGAGGTGGTGGCGGGCCCGCGCTGGTTCGTCTGCCCCGAGGGCGACCGGTTCGGGGTACCGCAGGGCATCGGCGCGGAGTGGTTCCTGTTCGCCGAGCCCGGCATCACCTGGCGGGACGAGACCGAGCTGGCCGGCCTGGCGGTGCGGCCGGTGACCAGCGTCGGCGGTGGCGTGCAGGCGGTGAGCCGGACGACGGCGACCGACTGGTCGAGCGGTTCGGACCCGCGGGCCGGCGGCGCTGCCCTGGCCGTGGAGCCGTGAACCGGCTCAGAGGTCGACGACGATGCGGGCGCCCCGTGCCCGCGAGACGCAGGGCAGGATGATCTCCCCGCTCAGCCGCTCCTCGTCGGTGAGGCAGTCGTCGCGGTGGTCCGGCTCGCCGGCGAGCACGACCAGCTCGCAGGTGCCGCAGATGCCTTCCTCGCAGTCGGAGTCGACCGTGAGGCCGGCGGCGAGCAGACCGTCGAGCATGGACTGGTCGGCCCCGATGCTGACGCACCTGCCGGAGGTCCTGCACTCCACCTCGAAGGCCTCGTTAACCAGGGTCTCGTCGACGGCACGCGCGGCGAAGCGCTCGACGTGCAGCCGGCCGACCGGCCAGCCTGCGCAGTGGCCCTCGACCGCGGCCAGCAGCGGCTCGGGGCCGCAGCAGTACACCAGGGCGTCCTCCAGCCCGCCCAGCAGGCCGGCCAGGTCGAGCAGCCCCACCACGTCCTGCGGCTGCACCGACACCTGGTCGCCGTACTCCGCGAGCTCGTCGAGGAAGCCCATGGACGCCTTCGACCGGCCGCCGTACACGAGCCGCCAGGGACGACCAGCGGCCGCCACCTGCGCGATCATCGGCAGCAGCGGGGTGATGCCGATGCCGCCGGCGATGAACAGGTACGCCGGCCCGTCGACGAGCGGGAAGTGGTTGCGCGGCGGGTTGACGTGCACCAGGTCGCCGGTCCGGAGGCTCTCGTGGACGTAGCGCGAACCGCCGCGGCTGGCGGGCTCCAGGAGCACCCCGAGCCGGTACTCGTCCCGGCGCGCCGGGTCGCCGCACAGCGAGTACTGCCGGGTGACCTCCGGCATGACCAGGTCCACGTGGGCGCCCGGCTCCCACGCCGGCAGCGGGCTGCCGTCGGGCGAGGCGAGCACGAGGGCGAGCACCCCGTCGGCGCTGGTCGTCGAGGAGCGCACGACGAGCTCCAGCTGCTCCCGGGTGGACGAGTCGTGGTCGTCGACGAGCTGGCTCGGCGTGGTCATGCCTGTCCTCGGCGGTTGTCCCAGAAGGTCTTGAGGGCCACCGCGCCGAGCAGTGCCGCGAACAGCCGGTTCGAGGTGCTGGAGGCCAGTCCCAGCGAGATCTGCGACCCGGCGTACGACGAGGCGACGCCGGCCACACCGATGATGCAGGCCGTCCGCACGTCGAGGTTGCCGTTGCGGTGGTTCTTGCGGGAGCCGACGATCGCCGTCGGGATCATGGCGCCGAGCGAGATGCCCTTGGCCAGCACGGTGGGGAACCCCCACAGCACCACCATCGCGGGCACCATCACCGTCCCGCCGCCCACCCCGGTGAGGCCGGCCAGCACCCCGGACAGCACCCCGAGCACGAGCAGCTGCACGCCCAGGGTCAGGTCGATCTCCGGGCGGACGTGGCCGTCCCCGGTCTCCCACAGCAGCCGGACCGCAGTCGCGAGCAGCAGGGCCCCGAAGCACAGCGCCAGGGTCCGCTGCGGCAGCCGGTGCAGCAGCGCGGTGCCGATCCCGGCGCCGGCCCCTGCCGCGCCGGCGGCCAGGATGGCCACGGCCAGCCACTGCACCTCTCCGGCTGTCGCGTACCCGATCAGCCCGGACGCGGCGATCGGCACGATGGCGAGCAACGAGGTGCCGTGGGAGATCCGCTGCTGCATGTGCAGCACGAACACCAGGCACGGGACGATGAGGATCCCCCCGCCGACGCCGAACAGCCCCGACAGCAGGCCGGCGGCGAGCCCGACCAGAAGGGCCTTCCACAGTGCCGGGCGGGGGGTTGACGCGGCTGGTGGGGGTGACACCGACTCGCGGGTCGTCACATCGGCGCCTTTCGCCTTGGTGAGCCTCGGACGGCCTTTGCCGCTGATGCGTAACTGGTTTATTGTATGCAGTATGGCAGAGGAGACCCCATGACGGCAACGCCTGCCGCAGGTGACAACCTGCTCGGGCACCGGCACCGCACGCTAGAGGCGCTGGTCTGCGACGAGCTGCGCAACCGGATCGTCAGCGGCGTGCTGCCACCGGGCCTGCGCCTGGTCGAGTCCACCTTGGCCGAGGAGCTCGCGGTCTCCCGGGCGCCGGTCCGCGAGGCGATCCGGCAACTCGAGCACGAGGGCTTCGTCACCATCTCGCCGCGCCGCGGTGCGGCCGTGGCCGAACTGTCGGCCGAGGCGGCGCTGGACTGCTACGAGATCCGGTCGGCCCTCGAGGTGGTGGCCGCCAAGCGCGCGGCGCAGCGCCGTACGCCCGCCGACGTGGCCCGGCTCCGCCAGATCCTGGCGATGGGCAACGAGCTCGTGGCCGCCGGCCGCTGGGCCGACCTGGTGAAGGCCAACACCGACTTCCACGAGGCCATCGCCGACGCGGCCGGGAACGCCGAGCTGACGGCGCTGCTCGCGCAGTACTCCCGCCGCATCACCTGGATCTTCTCGCGCACGGCGGTGCACGCCGGGGCCGATGCCTGGGCGGAGCACGCCGCGATGGCGACCGCCATCGAGCAGGGCGACCAGGCGCGTGCGGAGGAGCTGACGCTGCAGCACCTGTCCCGTTCGCAGGCCCGCTTCGAGAGCCGGCCGTCCACCGCGCCGTGAGCCGCCGGGCTCAGTCCGGCAGCAGCGGTCCCACGAAGCTGGCCGCGAAGCTCCGGACGTAGGCGTCCGAGTGCTCGAGCTGCCAGAGCCGCGACTGCTGCAGCTTCTGGCGGAAGGCGGCGTCCGGCGAGCCCTCCGGGTAGGTGTGCATCATGTGGATGAGGGCGTGGCTGAATTCCTGGGCGCGCCAGATGTCCGGGATCCGGCGGGTGCTGTACTCCGCCAGCACGGTCGCGTCGCCGGTGGCGGCGTAGGCCGCCAGGACCCGGTCGAGTTCGAGCGCGTCGGCGATCGCGAGGTTCATGCCCTTGCCGCCGGACGGCGTGATGATGTGCGCGGCGTCGCCGACGAGGAAGACCTTGCCGTACTGCATCGGCTCGCTGACGCGGCTCTGCATCTCCAGCATGTTCTTGCTGAAGATGGGGCCGTCGGAAAGCGTCCAGCCGGGCTTGGCCAGCCGGGCGTGCAGCTCGGCCCAGATCCGGTCGTCCGGCCAGTCGTCGACGGTGTCCTCGACCGGGACCTGCAGGTGGAACCGGGTCACCGTGTCGGAGCGCAGCAGGTGGCCGGCGAAGCCGCGCTCGTGCTGGGCGTACACCGTCCAGCCGGCCGACGGTGGGGTGGTGGCCAGCAGCGTCAGCCACTGGAACTCGTGCTGCATCGTGAACTCGCGGATGGCGCCGGGGGGAGCGGTGGCCCGGCCCAGGCCGTACGTCCCGTCCGCACCGGCGACGAAGTCGGCGGTGAGCGTCGAGCCGTCGGCCAGCGTCACCACCGGCTGCGGACCGCTGATGTCGAGCCCGACCGCGGCGCAGCCCAGCCGGACGTCGCCACCGGCCGCCTCGAAGCCGTCCAGCAGGTCCCGCACCACCTCCTGCTGCGGGAAGATGTGGTGCGACCGGCCCTCGTAGTAGCTCGGCAGGTCGAGGCAGAAGCTGGCGCCGGCGCTGCGGAACTCGGTCTGCGAGTGCGGGTGCCCCTCCGCGAGCATCCGGTCCGCCAGTCCGATCCGCTTGAGCAGCTCGACGGTCCGGTACTCCAGCATGCCGGCGCGGGCGCGGCCGAGCAGCTGCTCGCGGTCGAACTTCTCCACCACGGTGCACGGCACGCCGCGACGCTGCAGCAGGTTGCCGAGCGTCAAGCCGGCCGGGCCGGCACCGAGGATGACAACGTTGATCTGGGGCATGGGACCTTCCGTCGACCGTGGGTGCGGGATGAGTGGGCGGAGCGGTCAGCCGCGGCGCGAGGTGGGCCGCATCGCGTCGACGACCAGGTCGCCGTTGCGCACGACCGGCTCGTCGTCGAGGAACAGGTCGCAGCCGCGCATCGGGATGTCGAGGTGGCACGGGGTGTCGTTCGGCCCCCCGAGCTCGTTGTTGGGGCCGATCGAGAACATCACGTTGCCGTAGTAGGACCGCAGCTCCATCCCCATGCCGCCGGGGAACTGCGTCAGCCCGTGCCACTGGGCGCGCTCGTCCAGGCCCCAGCCGACGTGCGACATGCCGTAGCCCCGTGGGTCCTCGAAGGAGCGGATGTAGGAGCTGAGCAGGTCGGCGTCGAGGTCGCCGCGGATGTCGGTGATGAAGCCCTGCTCGACTGTCAGCGTGATAGGGGTCTGCACGTAGCTGTTGAACGGCAGCAGCACGTCCCCGGGCGACAGCACGATCGTGCCGTCGACGCCGTCGTCGGCGCCGCCGGTGAAGACGATGGCGGCCGGCCAGTGGTCCCAGCGCCCCGGTTCGTCGGTGTAGCCGTACTCCGACATCGTCGGGTACATCCCGATGCGGTAGGTGACGTCGGTGCCCTGCGGGCTGGTGATGCGCATGGTGCTGGCCTTGGCGAGCAGCTCGTGGCCGACCTCGACCCGCTCGCGCAGTTCCTTGGTGGGGAACAGCCGCGCCAGCAGCGCGGTGGGCTCGACGGCCGTGAGGATCCGGGTGCCGGCGCGCTGGATGGCGAACTGCTCCTTGGAGAACAGCAGGAAGATGAGGTCGATGACGATGTCCGCCTGCTCGAGCGCCTCGACCGCGCGTGGGTTGTTCTGCAGCTCCGAGGCGCCGACCTCCCACGCCCCCGAGCCGGACGACCCCGGCTCGGGCATCCGCATGTGGTAGGCGTTGGCGCCCAGCGACCGGGCGGCGTACAGGAAGGCGTCGGCGTAGTCGGCGCGCTCCGAGCCCTGCGACAGGACGACCAGGGTCTCGCCCTCCTGCACCGCGCAGAGCTGCAGCTGCCGACGGCACAGCTCGGTCAGCATGGTCCGGTCCATGGGTCCTCCTGTAGTCGGGTGGCTAGCTCGGACGGGTCGACACGGGCAGGTGCTCGGCGAGCACCTGCAGGAAGCCGGGCAGGTTGTCCCACGGCACCATGTGGCCCGCATCGGGGACGGTGACGATGGGCACTCGCGGGTTGCGGCGGTGCAGCTCGTCGGCGTCGATGCTGGTGACCACCGGGCTGTCACCGCCGCGGATGCACAGCGCCGGCTGGTCCAGCTGGTCCCATAGGCCGAGGAAGTCCTCGGTCTCGAAGCAGGTGTAGGTCTCCATCACGGCCTGCTCGTCGCAGGTCGTGAGGATCTGCGCCCGCAGCTCCAGCTCGGCCACCGGCCAGCGCGGGTAGTGGCCGCGCAGCTCCGCGGCCGTCGTCCCGCGCCGGGCCTGCTCCAGCTGCAGCAGGAACGAGGAGCGCGGGGTCGGGTACGGCAGCTGCCCGGGCCCCGTCACGGGTGGGTCCACGAGCACGACGGCGCCGGTCGTGGACCGGCCGTGCCGCACGGCGTGCGCAGCGGCGATCCGGGCGCCCAGGGAGTGGCCGAGCACCGTCGGCCGGGACAGGCCGAGGACCTCGATCAGCCCGGCGACGTCGTCGGCGTAGTCGGGGAGGGTGTAGCCGCCCGGCTCGGCACGGTCGCTCTCGCCCCTGCCGCGCAGGTCGGGCACGTGCACCCGGAAGTTGTCGCACAGCGCCGTGGCCAGGAAGGCGACCCCGGCCGCGGGCATCGTGATGCCCGGCAGGACCAGCAGGTCAGGCGCCTGCTCGGGGCCGAACTGCAGCACCCGGTGGCGCAGGCCGTTCGCCTGCACCACCGTGCTCACCGCCGCCAGGCCGGTCACCCCCGCGGCCTCGCGGGCGCGGTCTCCCGACGGAGCGCGGCGCCACCGCCCGGCACGTCGATGTCGAGGTCCAGGGCCTTCAGGATCTCGCGGGTGGTGGCGGTCGCGGCGGTCACCACTGGCAGCCCGTAGGCGTCCTCGACGGCCTGCACGGCCGCCAGGCTGGGCATCTGCACGCAGGCCGAGAGCACGATCCCGTCCGCCGACGACAGGTCCAGCTTCGCGACGTGCTCGGGCAGCAGGCTCGGGTCGAGCCGGCCCACCTCGCAGTTGTCGGCCACGCTGAGGCTGACCGAGTCGACCACCTCGGTGCCGCTGTCGCGCAGGTAGTCCACGACCAGTGCGGTGAGCGATGGCATGTACGGCGCCACGACCGCCACCCGGCGCAGACCGAGCTCCGGCAGGGTCCGCACCAAAGCCCCGGCGCTGCTGGTCACACCGGCGGCCGCGGACCGGCCGTCGCGCACGACCTTGGCCAGCCGCGCCTCGACGTCGGCGTGTGCGCCGGCGCCCCGGGCCATGACGGCGACCAGGCAGGCATAGGCGACGACGTCGACATCGGCGTCGGTGACCTCGGCGGCGCACCGCTCGCTGTCGTCGACCATCCGGGCCAGCGACTCGGCGTCGACCTTGTGCAGGCGGGCCCGGCTGGCGTGGAACGTGAACTCGCAGTCGTGCGCCCGGCCGTACCGGCCCAGCAGCGCCGGGAGTTCGGTCTCCATCGTGGTGTTGGAGCTCGGGACGATGAGCCCGATCCGATGCTGGCCGGTCATGTGGTCACCTCGGTGAGGGCAGGGGAGTCCTGCGGCGGTTGGGAGGTCTCGGGTCCGCCGGCCAGGTACGCCTCGGCGTCCGCCAGGCTGACGACGTCGGCGTACTTGGCCTGCATGTCGAACAGGTTGGCGTCGTGCGGCGCCTGCGCGCGGTCCGCGACGCACTCGCGCGGCACCAGCACGCCGTAGCCGCTCTGCACCGCGTCCACGACGCTGGCCCGCACGCAACCGCTGGTGGTGGCGCCGCAGACGACCAGCGTGTCGGTACCGCAGCTCGCCAGCAGTGCCGCCAGCCCGGTGCCGAAGAAGGCCGAGGCGCCGTGCTTGACGACGACGGTGTCCGCCGGGTCGCGGGGCAGCCGCGGGTCGAGCTCGACCGCCGGGGACCCGGCCTGCAGCGCCGCGAGCCCGGGGGCCTTGTGCAGCCAGGCCCGCCCCTCGAGCGGGCTGCTGAAGGCGATGGTGGTGAAGATGACCGGCACGCCGCGCCGATGGGCGGTGGCGACGAGCTGCGCGGTCGCCAGCACCGCCTCCGTCATGTCCGCGCCGGTCGGGTAGGCCGGGTCGGTGAAGCCGCGGCTGAAGTCGACCACGAGCAGCGCCGGCCGCGCGCCACGCACGACCGGGGCCCCGAAACCGGCCCGGTCGTAGACCTCCGCCGTGCTGCTCATGCCCGAGCACACCCCTTCGTCAAGACAACCGATTGGTGGGACCATCCTGCCAACTTGGAGCCCTGTCAAGGGGGAAGTGGCCCTTGCAGGGCAACAAGTTTCAGCCTTCTTGCATGATCGAGAGGCTTGACAGGATGGGCCACTGGTAGGACCTTGCGACGAGGCAGCCGGCGATCGGCGGCGAGGAGCTCGGGAGGCTGGTTCTGTCCGGCGAGAACAGGCAGGCGCTCCGACCGGCGGACCGTCGCGCTGAGCGCATCGTGGTGGGGATGACCGGGGCCTCGGGGTCGATCCTCGGCGTCCGGCTGCTGCAGGCGCTGCAGCAGTCCGGGGTGGAGTCGCACCTGGTCATGACCGAGTGGGCGAAGCGGACGCTGCGCATCGAGACGGACTACTCCGAGCAGGATGTGGCCGACCTGGCCACCCGCGTCTACCGGGTGGACAACCAGGCCGCGGCCATCAGCAGCGGGTCGTTCCGCACCGACGGCATGGTCGTCATCCCGTGCAGCATGAACACGGTGGCCGCCATGGCGCACGGCCTCAGCGAGAACCTCGTGACCCGCGCGGCGGACGTGACGCTGAAGGAGCGCAAGCCCCTGGTGGTGGTGCCGCGCGAGACGCCGCTCACCCTGATCCACCTGCGCAACCTCGTGACGCTCACCGAGGCGGGCGCCCGCATCGTGCCGCCGATGCCCGGGTTCTACAACCGGCCGAAGGACGTGGACGAGGTGGTCTGGCACATCGTCGCGCGGGTGCTCGACCAGCTCGGGATCGACAACGACCTGACGCGCCGTTGGGGCCCGTCAGAGCCCGCCGCCCCGCTCGACCTGGCCGAGCTCGACGCGTCCCCGCGCCGACTGGCGCACCTGCCTGGCGGCGACCGCACCGATGAGAGGGACAAGCCGTGACCGCTTCGAAGAACCTGCGCACGTTCCTGGCCGAGTACGGCGCGGCCTTCCCGCAGGACTACCTCACGATCGACAAGCCGATCGAGCCTGCGGAGTACGACGCGACGGCGATCCTCGAGCACTTGGACCGGCGCGGCGAGCGCCCGATGGTGCTGTTCCAGCAGCCGAGCAACCTGGTCGGCGAGCTGTCGTCGGTGCCGCTGCTCATGAACGTCTTCGCGACCCGCGCCCGCTGCGCCTTCGCGCTCGGCCTGGACCCGGAGCAGACCGGGCTGCCGCTCGCCCTCGGCTACGCCGAGAAGGGGACGCACCCCATGGAGCCGGTCGTGGTGCGCGCCGACGAGGCACCGGTCCACGAGGTCATCGCGAGCGGCGACCAGGTCGACCTGCGCGAGCTGCCCATCCCGATCCACTCCGAGGGCGACTTCGGGCCCTGCCTGACCATGACGCTGGCGGTGAAGGACCCGGTGTCGGGCGCCTACAACGTCTCGTTCATCAAGGCCTTCTACGACTTCGACGACCCGCGCCGGCTGCGGATCACGATCCACTCGCCCGACAGCGAGCGCGCCCTGGCCTACTACGAGGAGCGCAACCTGCCGATGCCGATCGTGGCCGTCCTCGGCCACCACCCGGCGTTCTACCTGGGGTCCATGGGCCTCACGCCGTACCAGGAGGACGACTACCACACGATCGGCGGCTTCCTCGGCGAGCCGCTGCGGCTGACGCCCTCGCACACCTGGGGCTCGGACTTCATGGTGCCGGCCGACGCCGAGCTGGTCATCGAGGGCGTGGTGCCGCCCGGCACCCGGATGATCGCCGACCCGTTCGGGGACATCACCCGGCAGTACCAGGCGCAGACCCTGCGCCCGGTCATGAACGTCACTGCCGTGACCCGCCGCCGCGACGCCATCATGCAGGACGTCTTCGCCGGCCACCACGACCACTTCACGGCCGGGCAGATCCCCAAGGAGGGGACCATCTACAACACCCTTCGCCGGCGGTTCGGCGACGTGGTGACCGCGGTGCACATGCCGTACTCCGGCTGTGGGCGGCTGGCCTGCTACATCTCGATCGACAAGAAGCGCGAGGGGCAGGCCAAGACGGTGGCCATGGCCGCGCTGCTCGAGGCCTGGACGGTCGAGGTGTGCGTCGTCGTCGACCAGGTCATCGACGTCTACTCCGAGCAGGACGTCATCTGGGCGACGCTCGTGAACGTCGACCCCAGCCGCGACGTCGACCTGCTGCACAACGTGCCGAACGTGTTCACCACGCAGATGGGCGGCAGCAAGGTGATCATCGATGCCACCCGGCCACTGGACCGCACGATGCCGGAGATGAACCGGGTGCCGCAGGACGCGCTCGACCGGATCCGCCTCGACGACTACCTCGGAAGGTGACCTGATGGACCGCTTGTTCAACGTGACGTGCACCTGTGGCAAGAGCTTCCCGGTGGACTACGGCATCCGGTTCGCCGATGTCGACCTCGAGTGCCCGTACTGCCGCACCAAGTTCCGGGTCGAGCAGGCCGTGCGCATCGACGAGCGCTGGGGCTGAGCCCAACCCCGCCCCTGGACCGACCCCTCTGGTGATCCACGGAACCGGCGCCCCGCTTTCAGGGCCTCAGACGTGGGCGCCGGTTCCGTGGATCACCGGGTGGGGGGCTGAGGAAGGGCCGGTCAGGAACGGCGGGGTACGACGGCGTCGACGGCGCCGAGGTGCTCGGTCGTCGCGGTCCGGGCCGCCTCGGGGTCGGCGGCCAGGATGGCGTCGAGGATCTCGCGGTGCCCCTTGGCGACCCGCCGGGCGGCCGGCCCGCTGGTCGTCACCAGGTGCGCCCGGAAGTCCACCAGCAGCTCGTCGAGCGCGTCGTGCAGCGCGATGACGATGGGGTTGCCGGTCGCCAGCGCGATGGCCCGGTGGAAGTTGGCATCGGCCCGAGCCGAGGACTCGGCCGAGGTCGTGGAGCCGCGGGCGGACAGCGCCCGGGTGTAGGCCTGGAAGGCGTCGTTGAGCACGGCCACCGACGACGGGTTGAGCTTCGTCGCGGCCAGCGCCGAGACCTGCGGCTCGAAGGTGCGCCGGAACTCGATGACCTGGTCGACCAGCGTGCCCGACAGCGAGATGACCGAGCGCAGCGGCGCCATCATCTCCTGCGGGTCCGCCGACCGGACGTGCGTGCCCTGGCCACGGCGGCGCTCGACCAGGCCGAGCACCTCGAGCTCACGGAGCGCCTCGCGCACCGAGTTGCGCCCCACGCCGAACATCTCCGCGAGGCTCCGCTCGGGCGGCAGCCGGTCGCCGGGGGCGATGGTCCCGGCGCGGATCATGGCCTGCAGCTGCTCGACGACGAGCTGCGAGATGCGACCGTTGACGATCGGCTCGACGCTGCCGAAAGCCGTTGCCGGGGTCATGGCGCTGGGAGCCCCTCCGTCCACGGAGGACCGATGGTCCTCTGGTGGGACCAACATAGCGCAGCGCGGCCGGTCTGCCTCCTACGTCTCCCGGCCCGGTGCGGGGATCCGCTTAGTCCTGCGTGGTCGCGGCCAAGCTGCGGGCGAACCCGCTGGTCGGGCCAGCCAGTCCCGCGGCGTCCACGTGGCCGAAGCGGCTCGCCGGGCCGAGGGCGGCCTGCACCAGCGCCTTCTGCTGCCGGGCGTGCTCGGCGCCGTACCCCTCGGCGACGGCGCTGCGGTCCGGACGGCCGGCGTAGCCGACGGGCATGACCAGCGGCGAGACCTCGGTCAGCCGAGGGAGGACGTACCGGGCGGCGCCCATGTTCTCCGGCTCCTCCTGCGACCACACGAAGGACTCCACGGCCGGGAAGGCCGCCAGCGCCTCGCGCACCGCCTGGGCGGGGAAGGGGTAGAGCTGCTCGAGCCGCAGCACCGCCACGTCCTGGCGGCCGCCCGCGGTCACGGCGTCGGCCAGCTCGTAGAACAGCTTGCCGCTGCAGGCCACCACCCGGCGCACCTCGGTCGCGGCGCCGCCGACCCAGGTCAGGACCTCGGAGAACACGCCCGTCGCGAGGTCGTCCAGGTCGCTGACCGCGGCCTTGTGGCGCAGCAGGGACTTCGGTGTGAGCACGACCAGCGGCCGCGGCGCAAGGTCGTGGGCCTGCTGCACGAGCAGCGAGAAGTACTGCGCCGGTGTGGTCGGGACCGCCACCGTGAGGTTGTCCTCCGCGGCCAGCTGCAGGAAGCGTTCGAGCCGGGCCGACGAGTGCTCCGGACCGGAGCCCTCGTAGCCGTGCGGCAGCAGCATCACCAGTCGGCTCTGCACGCCCCACTTCGCCTCGCCGGCCGCGATGAACTGGTCGATGATGACCTGCGCGCCGTTGGCGAAGTCACCGAACTGCGCCTCCCAGATGGTCAGCGCGTGCCGGCGGGCGGTGCTGTAGCCGTACTCGAAGCCGAGGACGGCCGTCTCGGACAGCGGGCTGTTCCAGACCTCGACGCGGCCGGCGGTGAGCGGCGAGGCGACGAGCGGGGTCCAGGACGACAGGCCGTCGGCGGCGGTGATGGTCAGGTGCCGCTGCGTGAAGGCGCCGCGGACCGAGTCCTGGCCGCTCATCCGCACCGGCAGGCCATCGCTGGCGACGTTGGCGAGGGCCAGCAGCTCGGCGTGCGCCCAGTCGACCTTGCCCTCGTCGAGCAGCATCGCCCGGCGCCGGTCCAGCACCCGCTGCACCTTGGGCAGCGCGGTGAAGCCGGGGGGCAGCTGCAGCAGGTCCTCGGCCAGCGCGCCGAGCGCTACCGGGTCGAGCGCGTGCGGGCGGCGCCGCGGGTCGCGCGGTACCGGGGGGCTCGCCTCGACGCTCGCCAGCTTCGCCTCCGCGGCGGCCGCCCGGAGCCGCTCGTCCACACCGGCCCGCGCGGCCTCGAGGGTCGCGGCGCCGGCCAGGCCTGCCTCGTCGAGCCGACCGGCGAACAGCTCGGCGATCGGCGGGTGGCTGCGGATCTGGCGGTAGAGCTCGGCCTGCGTGAAGGTCGGCTCGTCGGTCTCGCTATGCCCCAGCCGGCGGTAGCCCAGGACGTGGATCACCACGTCGTGGCCGAACCGCTCGCGGAAGTCCATGGCCAGCTCGGCCGCCCGCAGGCAGGCCAGCGCGTCGTCGGCGTTGACGTGCAGGATCGGCGCGTCGTAGCCGCGGGCGATGTCCGACGGCCAGCGGGTGGACCGCCCGTCGCGGCCCTCGGTGGTGAAGCCGATCTGGTTGTCCTGGACGATGTGCACCGCGCCGCCGATGCGGAAGCCCTCCAGCTGGTGCAGGTTCAGGGTCTCGGCCACGACGCCCTGGCCGGTGAAGGCCGCGTCGCCGTGCAGCAGCACCGCCAGCCCGGAGCCGGGCCGGCGGCCCTGCTCGTCCTGGTGGGCGCGGCTGGCGCCGAGCGCCACCGGTGAGGCGAACTCGAGGTGGCTGGGGTTGGGGATCAGGGCCACGCGCAGGGGATGACCCGACCGGCCGGCGATCTCGGTCTCCCAGCCCAGGTGCTGCTTGACGTCACCGGTGCTGCCGAGCGGCACCAGCGCGTCGGTGCGGACCGAGGCCTCGAACTCCACGAACAGCCGCGCGTACGGCATGGCCGTGACGTGGGTGAGGATGTTGAGCCGGCCGCGGTGCGCCATGCCGATGTCGACGTACGACGCGTCGCGGTCGGCGGCCAGCTCGACCAGGCGCTGCGTGATGAGCACCGTGGTGTCGAGGCCCTGCACGCTCAGCGTCTTGTGCGATGGGTAGACCCGCTGCATGAAGCGCTCGAGGGCGTCGATCTCCACCAGGCGCTCGAGCACATCGGTCGCCCCGGCGGCGTCGAGCCCCGGCGGCGCATCCTGCTCGAAGCGCTCGAACCACCAGTCCCGCTGCTCCTGGTCGCGCAGGTGCCAGACGTCGAGGCCGAGCGTGCCGCAGTAGCTGCGCGGCAGGGCGCGCAGCGCCTCGGCCGCGTCCCGGTCCGGCCCGTGCAGCCCCAGCTCACGGCTGCGGAGGCCGGTGAGCTCGGGGGGCTGGCGCAGCTCATCCGGCGTGGCCTCCGGGGCGTGCAGCGGGTCGAGGTCGGCCCACCGGTGGCCGTCCCGGCGGTAGGCGTCGACG
>JAOPVD010000279.1 GCA_025966295.1 Frankiales bacterium
ATGCAGCGCTACAAGGGCCTCGGCGAGATGGACCCCGACCAGCTGGCCGAGACCACCATGCACCCGGCGACCCGCACCCTGCGCCGCATCAACCTGGGCGACGTCGACATGGCCGAGCACTCCCTGGAGCTGCTCATGGGCAACGACGTGGCCCCCCGCCGTGAGTTCATCATCAACAGCGCCGGGCGGGTCGACCGCGCGGCGCTCGACGCCTGAGGACTGCAGTGCCACCCCGCAAGCGCGCCACCACCAAGGACATCCCGCCCTTCGAGGGCGACGGCATCATCATCGACACCGACGTCGTCGACGAGATCGAGTCGTCCTACCTGGAGTACAGCTACTCGGTCATCTACAGCCGGGCGCTGCCGGATGCCCGCGACGGCCTCAAGCCGGTGCACCGCCGGATCCTGTACTCGATGTTCGAGGCCGGGCTGCGACCGGAACGGGCGCACGTCAAGAGCGCCCGGGTCGTCGGCGACACGATGGGCAAGTACCACCCGCACGGCGACACCGCGATCTACGACGCCCTGGTCCGGCTCGCGCAGCCGTTCTCGATGCGGGTCCCGCTCGTCGACGGGCACGGCAACTTCGGCTCGCCGGACGACTCGCCGGCCGCGGCCCGGTACACCGAGGCCCGGCTGTCGGCCGCGGCCATGGCGCTGGTCGACGGTCTGACGGAGGAGACCGTCGACTTCGAGCCCAACTACGACGGCTCGGAGCAGCAGCCCTCGGTGCTGCCGGCGGCCTACCCGAACCTGCTCGTCAACGGCACGGCCGGCATCGCGGTCGGCATGGCCACCAACATGATCCCGCACAACCTGGTCGAGGTGGTCGATGCGGCCCGGCACCTGCTGGACAACCCCGAGGCCGACCTCGACGACCTGATGCGGCACGTGCCCGGCCCCGACCTGCCGACCGGCGGCCAGCTGCTCGGCATGGAGGAGGTCCGGCAGGCCTACGAGACCGGCCGCGGTGTCGTGCGGATGCGCGCCACCGCCGAGGTCGGCCCGCTGCCCCGCGGCAAGAGCGCCATCACCGTCACCGAGCTCCCGTACGGCGTCGGCGCCGAGCGCGTCATCGCCAAGGTGAAGGAGCTCGTCAACGGCAAGAAGCTGCAGGGCATCACCGACGTCAAGGACCTCACCGACCGCTCGCTGGGCACCCAGCTGGTGTTCGAGGTCAAGGCCGGCTTCAACCCGCAGGCAGTGCTCGGCGAGCTGTACCGCCTGACGCCGCTGGAGGAGTCCTTCGGCATCAACAACCTGGCCCTGGTCGACGGGCAGCCGCGCACCCTCGGGCTCAGGCAGCTGCTGCAGGTCTTCGTGGACCACCGGTCCGACGTGGTCACCCGCCGCAGCCGGTTCCGGCTGCGCAAGGCCGAGGAGCGCGCCCACCTGGTGGAGGGCCTGCTGCTGGCGCTCGCCAACATCGACGAGGTGGTGCGGATCATCCGCTCCTCCCCCGACGTCGCGGTGGCCCGCGAGGCCCTCATCGACCGGTTCGCGTTCACCGACGTGCAGGCCGGCTACGTGCTCGACATGCAGCTGCGCCGCCTCGTCGGCCTCGAGGTCGAGAAGCTCGAGGCCGAGCTCGCCGAGCTGCGCGCCACCATCGCCGGGCTGCTCGAGATCCTCAACGACCCGGCGGTGCTGCGCCGCGTCGTCGGCGACGAGCTGGCCGCGGTCGCGCAGGAGCACGGCACCCCGCGGCGCACCGTCCTGGTCGGTGGCGACCTCAAGGCCCTGGTGACCCGCAAGGCCTCCGACCTGGAGGTCGCCGACGCACCCTGCGACGTGCTGCTCTCCTCGACCGGCCTGATCGCCCGCACCCCGGTGCACGAGGGCGAGACCCAGCCCGGCGGCCGGCGGCAGCGGCACGACGTCATCACCTCGACCGCGCGCACCACCACCCGCGGGGTGGTCGGGGTGCTGACCAGCGCCGGCCGGTTCGCCCGCATCGGCGTGCTCGACATCCCCGAGATCCCGGCCGTCACCACCGGTGCGCTCTCGCTGCGCGGCGGCGCGTCCGCCTCGGAGTTCCTGGCGCTGGAGCGCGGTGAGCGGGTCCTGGCGGTCGCCACCCTCCGCGAGGACGGCCCGGGCCTGGCGCTGGCCACCCGACAGGGCGTGGTCAAGCGGGTCGCGCCCGAGCCGTGGCCGGCCCGCAGCGACACCGTCGAGGTCATCTCGCTCAAGGCCGGCGACGAGGTCGTGGCCGGGGTCGAGCTGGTCGACGGGCAGGAGGAGCTGGTGCTGTTCGCCAGCACCGGCGACCTGCTGCGCTTCCCGGCCGAGCTGGTCCGCCCGCAGGGCCGGGCCGCCGGTGGCATGGCCGGCATGAAGCTCGATGCCGGCGCCTTCCTGGTCGGCTTCAGCGCGGTCTCGCTGGCCGGCGGCGACACGCTGTTCGAGGAGCCGGTCGTGGTCACCGCCGGCGGGCTGCCGGCCGAGGGCCGCGGCAAGGGCCCCGGCACCGCCTCGTCGGTGAAGGTGACGCCCCTTTCGGAGTACCCGCGCAAGGGCCGCGCGACCGGGGGCGTCCGCTGCCAGCGGCTGCTGTCCGGCGAGGCGCTGCTCGTCCTCGGCTGGGCCGGCACCTCCCCCTGGGCGGCCTCGGCCAACGGCGACCCGGTGGAGCTGCCGCCGGCCACCGGCAAGCGCGACGGCTCGGGCACCCCGCTCGACAAGCCGATCGCCGCCGTCGGCCAGGCCCACGCCAGCTAAGGCGCAGGAGAGACGCCGCAGGCCCGGCCCCGCGAACGGGACCGGGCCTGCGGACGAGCGCCGGTGCTACGCGACGATGGTGACGTTCTCCGCCTGCGGGCCCTTCTGGCCCTGCGTGATGTCGAACTCCACCCGCTGGTTCTCCTCGAGCGACTTGTAGCCCGCCGAGTTGATGGCGCTGAAGTGGCAGAAGACGTCGGCGCCGCCGCCGTCCTGCGCGATGAAGCCGAAGCCCTTCTCGGCGTTGAACCACTTGACGGTTCCCTGAGCCATGCTGTTGTGCCTTCCGTGTGACGAGCGGGGCCCGCAACGGCTGCGGGTCCCAGGCTGCGCCGGAGGCGAGACGCCCACGACCAAACACTCCGCGGGCGTCCATGACGTTCGAGGTAATGCTGTGCAACCGGCCTAAACGCTACCCGACGCGTCAGGCTCCCACGGGAACGTCCGACGGGCAGCCGTCGTCGTGGGCCGACTGGTCGGCGCAGGCCGGGTGCATCGCGAGGAACTCGCGGGTGGCCTGGTCGAGCGGCACCCCTTCCGGGGCGGGGCAGTGCTCGCCGCACACGCGGCAGGTGAAGACAACCGAGCCGTCGTCCGACAGCGCCACCTGGACCAGGTCCACCACAGCTCCCGCCCTCGACCGAGAGCAAACAGTAGCGCTCAGGCGACCTCGACGAGCAGCTCGACCCACACCCGCTTGCCGTCCGGCTCGGCCTCCACGCCGTAGCGATGGCACAGCGCGTCCACCAGCAGCAGGCCCCGGCCGCCCTCGTCGGCGATCCGCGGCGCCCGTGGTCGCAACGGCCGGGTGGACCCGTCGCGCACCTCCACGCGGACCCCGCCGTCGATGGCCTGCAGCGACAGCGCGATGTCGGTCCCGGCGTGCCGGATTGCGTTCGCGACCAGCTCCGTCACGACCAGCGCCAGGTCGTCGCAGATCTCCTCGACGCCCCACTGCACACACAGCCCGGTGACCAGCTCGCGGGCTTCGGCGGCGGAGGCCGCGCACGGCGGGTACACCGCGAGGACACCGTCACTCGCCACCGTCTCGCCCCTCTGGTCGCCGTCTGCTTGCCGGAGGGCCTACCCGCGCGCGGAACCGCCACGCCCCGTTCCGACCGAACGCCTGCGCGCGGCGGGCGGCGGTGGCACCGTGGTCGGCATGCACCTGAACCTCCACGACCGTCGCACGCTGGCCAAGAGCTGGCTCGCGACGCTGCACGGCCCGGAGCTGACGTTCCGCCCCAGGGTCGTCGGCCCGCTGCCGGCCTGGCGCCCGCTGCTCCGCACCGCGCTGGCCTGGCACGTCGCCTACGCCCTCCTGTCGTACGCCGGTGCGCTGGCGGTCTCGCGCAGCGCGCCCAGCAACGCCGTCGCGCAGGCGGTGGCGTCCGGCGGCACCGCCGCCGTGCTGATGCTGACGCTGGCGCTCTGGCTGGGCGGCGTCGCCCTCAGCAGCGGGCTGTGGTGGGTGGAGGTCCGGCGGGCCCGTCAGCCGTTGTCGAACCAGGCCAGCACGTAGCTGCCCTGCCCCAGGCGGAACAGGCCGACGCAGCCCTGCCCGCCCTTGCAGTAGACCGGCTGGATGTCCTCCCGCGCGGCGCCGGCGGCGTGGTCCACGGCGGTCTTGCCCTTGTCGTCCTGGGCCCAGCCGCGGTCGAGCAGCCCGGCCAGCAGGGCGCCCGCGGCGGCCCGGATGTCGCCGTCCGCCGTCACGGTGAGGAAGCTGCGTGGGCCGCTGCCGCCGCAGCCGAGGAGCTCGTTGCCGCGCTCGCAGTTGCCCCGCACCGAGGCGAGCGACTGGCCGGGCGGGTACGGCAACACCGGCCGCGGTGGGCGGGCGGCGTAGACCACCGCGGCCACCCCGAGACCCACGGTGACCAGCGCCGCGAGGAGCAGCTGGTAGCCGCGGCGCACAAGCACGCGGGGACCGTACCCCCGTGATCAGACCCGGTCGGGGAGCCGCACCGTGCGCAGCGCGGCGAGCCCGGCCAACGAGGACAGGAACGTCAGCAGGCCGGTGACCGCGGTCGCCACCAGCGCGGCCCGGGCGCCGTAGCTGTCGACCAGCACCCCGGCCAGGGCCGTGCCGGCCGCCGCCCCGCCGAAGATCATGCTGCCGTTCCAGGCGAACGCCTCCGTCACGGTGCCCCGCGGCGCCGCCTGGCCGAGCAGCATCGAGTTGCAGGCGCTGAACGGGGCGATCGTCGAGCCGCTCAGCACCAGCAGCAGGGCGAGGACGAGCACGCTCGGCGACAGCACCGGCAGGAAGGCGCCGAGGCTGACCGCGCCGACCAGCACCGGCAGCTGGCGGGCGGCGGTGGCAGCCGGGTGCAGGCCGCCGTACACGAGGCCGCCGAGGATCGAGCCGAGGCTCCAGACGGCCAGCACGACGCCGGCGGTCGCCCGGGCACCGCCCTGCTCCTCGACGAAGGCGAGCACCGCGACCTCGATGGTGCCGAACCCCATCCCGATCCAGAGCACGTTGAGCAGGCAGGCCCGGACCACCGGGGAGACGAGCGGCCCAGCAGGGTTGGTGGGCCGGGCCTCGTGCGGGACGACGGCGCGGACGACCGGGAGGCGCGCCAGGGCCAGCGCGCCGACCGCGGCGCAGGCGGCACTGGCGAGCACCGCGACCGCCGGGCTGAGCACGGTCAGCCCGGCGACCAGCAGGGGCCCGAGGACGAAGCAGGCCTCGACGACCACCGACTCCAGCGAGTACGCCGTGTGCAGCTGGGCGCTCGGGATGAGCTGGCCCCAGAGCGCCCGCATCACGGCACCCAGCGGCGGCACCGTGAGGCCCACCAGCGCGGCAGCCCCCGCCATCGACAGGACGGGCGCCCGCAGGTCGGCGAGCAGCACGAGCAGGCCGAACGCCAACGGGTGCAGCACCCCCGACAGCCGCAGGACGCGGGCCGGGCCGGTGCGGTCGGCCGCCCGGGCCCGGGACGGCGCCCCCACGGCGAAGGCGACGGCGTAGCTCGCCGACACGGCGCCGGCGGCGGCGTAGGACCCGGTGGCCTCGCGGACGAGCAGCAGCAGCGCGAGCCCGGTCATGCCCAGCGAGAGCCTGCCGAACACGCTGGCCACCACGGCGGCCGCGACTCCCGGTGGCGCCAGCACCTCGCCGTACCGCCGGAAGACGCTCACCCGCCCGACGCTACCCGGGCGCCCCCACCCCGGTGATCCACGGAACCAGCGACGCCGTATCGGGGCCCGGAACGTCGGCGCGCGTTCCGTGGATCACCGGAGAGGGCCACTGCCCGGAGGGGGCACCGACGGCCCTGCCCTGCCAGGGTGCATGGGGACGGTGGTTCTCGCTCCTTCGGGCTGACGCCTTCCGGGCAGCCGTGGGAGACGGTGGCGACATGACCGAGACCTCGCACGCGGCGGCGGAGCGCAACCAGTGGCACCTGATCGGCCGGCGCTGGCGGCCGCTGCTGGTGCAGCTCGCGGCGCTCGAGACGGCGGCGACCTGGGCCCGGGTCGAGGTGGAGGCGGCACCGGCCCCGGGCGACGACGGCCGCCGCCCGATCCTGTCGCCGGCGCTGAGCATGGCCTCGGCGATGCAGGGCCAGGACTACGCGGTGGTCGTCATCACCGGCGAGGTGACCGGCTCCGCGGTCCACCAGGTCCGCTGCCACCTCGACGGCCTGCTCCGCGCCGGGACCCGGCACCTGGTCGTGGACGTCGCCGGCATCACGGCCTGCGACATGCGGCTGGGCGGCGTCATCGACCGGCTGCATCACCGGCTCGGGGCGCGGCACGGTGACGTGGTCGTGGTGAACGCGCCGCTGCACGTCCGGCCGGTCTTCGAGCAGGCCGGGGCCCGCTGATCGCCGGTCAGGCCAACCGCTCGGACAGCAGCCGGACCGCCATCGCACCCTCTCCCACCGCCGACGCGACCCGCTTGACGGACCCGCTGCGGACGTCGCCGACGGCGAACACGCCGCGTCGGCTCGTCTCCAGGAACAGCGGGCCGCCATCACCGTCGCCCTGCGCCGCCCGGTCGCCGGTGAGCACGTAGCCCTTCTCGTCGAGGTGCACGGACCCGGCCAGCCAGGACGTGCACGGCGTGGCGCCGATGAACACGAACAGCGCCCGCACCGCGAGGGTGGTCCGCTGCCCCGTCCGGTTGTCCTCGACGACGAGCGCTTCCAGGGTGCTGGCGCCGAGCAGCTCGCGCACCTCGGTGTGCCGCCGCACGGTGATGCGCGGGTTCGCCTCGACCTGGTCGACGAGGTAGCGCGACATGTCCTTGCCCAGGTCGTCGTGCCGGATCAGCAGCCAGACCTGCGGCACCTGCTGGGCCAGGAACACCGCCGCCTGGCCGGCCGAGTTGCCGCCGCCGACGACGGCGACCGGGTCGGTCCCGCACTCCAGGGCCTCGAACCGGGTCGCGGCGTAGTAGACGCTGGTGAGCTCGAACTCCTCGAGCCGCGGGACGTCGAGCTTGCGGTAGCGGGCGCCGGTCGCCAGCACCACCGTGCGGGTGCTGAGGCTGGTGACGCCGTCGAGCCGCAGCCGGTAGTGCCCGCTGTCGAGGGTGAGGGCCACCGCCTCCCCGGGCACGGTGATCCGGGCGCCGAACTTGGCCGCCTGGATCGCCGCCCGCTCGGCCAGCTCACCCCCCGAGATGCCGGCCGGGAAGCCGAGGTAGTTCTCGATCCGCGACGAGGCCGCGGCCTGGCCGCCGCTCGCGACCGCGTCCAGCACCACGGTGTCCAGCCCCTCCGAGGCGCCGTACACGGCGGCGGCCAGCCCGGCCGGACCCGCGCCCACGACCACCACGTCGCACAGCTGGCTCTTGGCCTGCGGCGCGTGCAGGCCCATCTGGGCGGCGAGCTCGGCGTTGCTGGGGTTGCGCAGCAGCCGACCGCCCGGGACGGCGACGACCGGCAGGTCCCGCGTCGGGACGCCGAACTGCTGGAGGACCGCGTCCGCCGCGCTGTCCTGGTCGATGTCGAGGAACTTGTACGGCAGCCGGTTGCGGGCGCAGAAGGCCCGCAGCCGGTGGCTGTCCGGGGAGAACCGGGAGCCGATGATGCGCACGCCGGACCCCTCGCTGATGAGCAGCGAGCGGCGCATGAGGAAGGCCCGCAGGATGAGGTCGCCGAGCTCGGCGTCCTCGAGCACCAGTGCGCGCAACCGGTCGATGCCGACGGCGAGCACCTCGCCCGGCACGTTCACCATCGCGGTCACGAGCGACACCTGCCCGGTCAGCAGGCTGAGCTCGCCGAGGAAGCGCCCCGGCCCGTGCACCCGGATCACCTTCGGCGCCACGTCGGCGTCGAGCAGCACCACCACCTGGCCGCTGAGGACGACGAAGAACTGTTCGATGTGCTCGCCCTCGTGGAAGAGCACCTCCCCGCGGACGGTCGGGCGCCGCTCACCGAACCGCTGCAGGCTCTGGATCTGGCCGTCGCTCAGCCGCGGGAAGGCCCCGTGCAGGTCAGGGGTCTCGGGCAGCGGTCGGTCGAGGACGGCGGACGGCAGCTCAGGCATAGTCCTCGTCGACGTAGCACCAGCGCCACGACTCTCCCGGCTCGAAGGACTGCACGATGGGATGCCCGACCTGGTCGGCGTGGCCGTGCGCGTGCCGCAGCGGGGAGGAGTCGCAGCAGCCGACATGGCCGCAGGTCAGGCACAGCCGCAGGTGCACCCAGGGCGACCCGACCTGCAGGCACTCCTCGCAGCCCTGCGGGGTGCGGGGCGTCACCGGCCGCACCATCGCCAGGTGCGGGTCGACCTGCTGCGTCGTCATCGCTGCGCCCCCGCGTTGCTGAGGGACTTCTCGACCCACTCGCGGATCGCCTCGGCCGGAGCCGCACCGGCCTCCCGGGCGATCACCTCGCCGTTGCGCAGCAGCATCAGGGTCGGGACGGCCTGGATCGTGAAGCGCTGCGCCAGCCGCGGGGACCGGTCGATGTCGACCTTGACGAGCTTGACCTGGCCGGCCAGGTCGTGCGCCACCCGCTCCAGCGCCGGGCTGACCATCCGGCACGGCCCGCACCAGACGGCCCACATGTCCACCAGCACCGGCAGCGGCGCGGCCTCCGCGACCTCCCCGAAGGTGTCGTCGTCGGCGTCGACGATCCACGCCAGCGGCTGGTGGCAGTTCCCGCACTGCGGCCGGCCCTGGCCGGTCGCGGGCACCCGGTTCTTCTTGCCGCAGTGCTCGCACTGGACGACGCTCGTGACCACCGCGGTGCTCATGACACCAGCACCGGTACGTCGAACAGCACCGTCAGCTCGCCACCCTTGAGGTCCACCGTGATGACCGACTCCTCGGGGATGTCGTCGGCGAGCAGCGCCCGGCCGATCCTGGTCTCGACCTCGCGCGCGATGAAGCGCCGCAGCGGCCGGGCGCCGTAGACCGGGTCGAAGCCCTGCCTGGCGATGTGCCGCCGCGCCTCGTCGCTGACCTCCAGTGCGATCCGGCGGTCGGCCAGCCGCTTGCGGACCTCGTTGAGCATCAGGTCGACGATCTGCGCGATCTCGGACTCGACGAGGGGCTTGAACAGCACCGTGTCGTCGATGCGGTTGAGGAACTCGGGGCGGAAGCGCGACTTCAGCTCGGCGAAGACCATGTCGCGTGCTTCGGCCTTCAGCTCACCGTCGGGCGTGACGCCGTCGAGCAGGTACTGCGAGCCGATGTTCGACGTCATGATGAGCACGGTGTTGCGGAAGCTGACGGTGCGGCCCTGGCCGTCGGTGAGGCGGCCGTCGTCCAGCACCTGCAGCAGCGTGTTGAACACGTCGGGGTGGGCCTTCTCGATCTCGTCCAGCAGCACCACGGAGTACGGCCGCCGCCGTACCGCCTCGGTGAGCTGGCCACCCTCCTCGTAGCCGACGTAGCCGGGAGGGGCACCGACCAGCCGGCTGACGGTGTGCCGCTCCTGGTACTCGCTCATGTCGATGCGGATCATGTTCTCCTCGGTGTCGAACAGCGCCTGGGCCAGCGTCCGGGCGAGCTCGGTCTTGCCGACGCCGGTCGGTCCCAGGAACAGGAACGACCCGATGGGACGCTTGGGGTCCTTGATCCCGGAGCGGGCCCGGATCATGGCGTCGGTGACGAGCTGCACCGCCTCCTCCTGGCCGATGACCCGCTCGTGCAGGATGTCGGCGAGCCGCAGGACCTTCTCCCGCTCGCCCTCCTGCAGCCGGGTGATGGGAATGCCGGTCCAGTTCGCGACCACCTCGGCGATCTCCGCCTCGGTCACGACCTCGCGCAGCATCCGCCGCTGGCCCTGCTTGGAGGCGAGCTTCTCCTCCTCGGCCTTGAGGCGCCGCTCCAGCTCGGCCAGCTCGCCGAACCGGATCTCCGCCGCCCGGTTGAGGTCGTAGCGGCGCTCGGCCTCGTCCGCCTCCTGCCGCAGCTGCTCGAGCTGGCTGCGCAGCTCCTGGATCCGGCGGATCGCCTGCCGCTCGGCCTCCCACTGCGCCCGCTGGGCGTCGGCCTCGGCGCGCAGGTCCGCCAGCTCCTTGCGGAGCTCCTCCAGCCGGGTCTGGCTGGCCTTGTCGGTCTCCTTGGCGAGGGCCGCCTCCTCGATCTCGAGGCGCATCACCCGGCGGATCAGGTCGTCGAGTTCGGCCGGCATCGAGTCGATCTCGGTGCGCAGCCGCGCCGAGGCCTCGTCGACGAGGTCGATGGCCTTGTCGGGCAGGAACCGGTCGGCGATGTAGCGGTGGCTGAGCGTCGCCGCGGCGATGCACGCGCTGTCCTGGATCTTCACGCCGTGGAAGATCTCCAGCCGCTCGCGCAGCCCGCGCAGGATCGAGATGGTGTCCTCCACCGACGGCTCGTCCACCATCACCGGCTGGAAGCGCCGCTCGAGGGCGGCATCGGCCTCGATGTGCTTGCGGTACTCGTCGAGGGTGGTGGCACCGATCAGGTGCAGCTCGCCGCGCGCGAGCATCGGCTTGAGCATGTTGCCCGCGTCCATGCTGCCCTCGGCGGCGCCGGCCCCGACGACGGTGTGCACCTCGTCGATGAACAGCAGGATGCGCCCCTCGGACGCCGTGACCTCGGCCAGCACGGCCTTGAGCCGCTCCTCGAACTCGCCGCGGTACTTCGCACCGGCGACCAGGGACCCCATGTCGAGCGAGAAGATGGTCTTGTCCCGCAGCCCCTCCGGGATGTCGCCGCGCACGATCCGCTGCGCCAGGCCCTCCACGATGGCGGTCTTGCCGACGCCGGGGTCGCCGACGAGCACCGGGTTGTTCTTGGTCTTGCGCGACAGGATCTGCACCACCCGGCGGATCTCGGCGTCCCGGCCGATGACCGGGTCCAGCCGACCCGACTGGGCGTCGGCGACCAGGTCCCGGCCGTACTTGGCCAGCGCCTCGTAGGCCTGCTCGGGCGTGGCCGAGGTGACGCGCTGGTTGCCGCGGACCCGGGTGAGCGCGTCGAGCAGCTTGTCCCGGGTCACACCCAGGTCGCGCAGGGCCCGTCCCGCCGGGCTGCTCGGCCCCTCCTCCGCAAGGGCGATGAGCAGGTGCTCCACGGAGACGTACTCGTCCTTGAGCCGCTTGGCCTCGCGGTCCGCGGTGTCGAGCAGCTTGCTGAGCCGCTGCGTGACGTAGACCTGCCCGGGCGAGGCGCCCGGACCGGTTACCTTCGGCCGCCGTCCCACCTCGGCCTGCAGCTGCTGCACCAGCACGTCGATGTCGGCGCCGGTGAGGGAGAGCACCCGCGGAGCCACCCCCGACTCGTCCGACAGCAGCGCCAGCAGCAGGTGCTCGCCGTCCACCTCCGTGTGCCCCATCCGGGACGCCAGCGCCTGCGCCTCCTGGAGCGCCTGCTGGGACTTTTGGGTCAGGCGGTTCATGTCCATGGCAGTTCGCTCCTTGGAGCAGGTCGGGTGCGGAGGGAGGTCTCGAGCCGCTGGATGCGGTCGAGCAGGTCCATGACGAGGCCCAGGGCCGCGTAGTTGAGCGGGAGGCCGGCATGCAGCCGGCGCAGCCGGGCGAGGACGGGCAGCTGCTCCGGGGCGAACCACAGCCCGCCGGCCGGGTCGCGGAGGGCCTCCAGCAGCCCAAGCGCGGCGAGCCGCCGTACCAGCTCGGGATGCACGCCACCGCGGGCCGCGAAGCTGTCGAGCCCGAGCCGGGGTGCGGACGGGACGACGACGATCGGGTAGCGCACCGGCTGGGTCATGACTTGGTGCTCCTCGGGTCGAACTTCGACTCCGCGGCGAGCTGCTCGAACAGCTCGCGCTCGCGCTTGGTCAGCCGCTTCGGCACGTGGATCATCACCACGGCGTAGAGGTCGCCGGGCTTGCCACGCGGGTTGGGCATGCCCTCGCCGGCGAGCCGGAGCTTGCGTCCGCTCGACGAGCCGGCCGGCACCGTCACCTTCACCTCGCCGCCCGGAGCCATCAAGGGCACGGTGGCGCCGAGGGCCGCCTCCCAGGGCGCGACCGGCAGGTCGACGATGATGTTCCGGCCCTCGAGGCGGTAGCGGTCGTGGGGCTTGAGGCGCACCACGAGGTAGAGGTCGCCGGGCTCGCCGCCGCGGCCACCCCGGCCGCCCTGGCCGGCCAGGCGGATCCGCTGCCCGTCGGTGACGCCGGGCGGGATGGTGACGTCGTAGCTGCGCGCGCCGTCGCCGCCGGACAGCCTGATCTGGCGCTGACCCCCGGTGTAGGCCTCCTCCACCGTGAGCTCGATCTCGGCTTCCTGGTCGGCGCCCGGCACCGGCCCCGGCGAGCGGAAGCCACGGCCGCCGAAGAGGCCTTCGAAGCCGCCGGCCCCGCCGAACAGGTCCTCGATGTTGATGCCCTCGCCGCCGTAGCCGCCCCCGCTGCCGTACACGCGCGCGCCGCCGCCGTACCCGCCCCGACCGGCGCCGGCCGTCGCGTAGTCGTCCGGCACCTGCCGGAAGTTCGCGCCGAAGCGGTCGTACTTGGCCCGGTCCTCCTCGTCGCTCAGGACGTCGTACGCCTCGCTGATCTCCTTGAAGCGCTCCTCGGCGCCGGGGTCCTTGTTGACGTCCGGGTGGTTCTTCCGGGCCAGGTTGCGGAACGCGCGCTGCAACTCCTCCCCCGATGCGTTCCGGTCGACGCCGAGCACCTCGTAGTAGTCGCGGGCCACAACGCCTCACTCCGGCCGGCGCGACACGGCCACGGCACCCGGGCGGAGCTGCCGCTCGCCGGTGCCGTAGCCGGGCCGCAGCACCTGCATCACCATGCCGGGCTCGGCGTCGGGGCTGTCCACGACCGTGACCACCTCGTGCCGCGCGGGGTCGAACGGGACACCCACCTCGTCCTGGCGGGCGTACCCCAGCCGCGCGAGCATCGCGACCGCCTGCTCGCGGACGGCACGGATCCCCTGCACGATGCTGTCGGCGTCCGCACCGGCGTGGGTCAGCGCCAGCTCCAGGTTGTCCAGCACCGGCAGCCAGTCCGCCGCCACCCTGGCGCGCTCGCTGGAGCGGGCGCGGTCGAGCTCGCCCACCTGGCGCTTGCGCAGGTTGTCGAGATCGGCCGCCGTGCGCCGCCAGCGGTCCTCCCAGTCGACCTCCGGCTGCTGCGCACCGGCGGTCGCCGGGTCCTCGGCGCGGACCTGCGCCGTGTCCTCGACATCCACGCGGTCGGCAGCCATCAGACCGGGTTGAACTCGGCGTCGATCACGCCGTCGTCGGCCTGGCTGCCGCCGGCAGCCCCGGCGCCGCTGGGTGCCTGCTGCCCGGCGTCGGTGTGGGCCGCGGCCAGTGCCTGCGCCACCTGCTGCAGCTCGCTGGTGAGCTCCCGCGCCCGGTCCGCGGGCACCTCGTCCTGGATCGCCTGCCGGGCGTCGGCGACCAGCATCTCGGCGCGCGCCTTCTCGTGCACGGGCGCGGCGTCGCCCAGCTCGGACAGCCGGCGCTCCACCTGGTAGGCGGCGCTGTCCAGCTCGTTGCGGGCCTCCACCTGCTCCCGCAGCGCCTGGTCCTCGCCGCGGTGCTGCTCGGCCTCCGTCACCATCCGCTCGACGTCGGACTTGTCGAGGTTGGAGCTCTCGCTGATGGTGATGCCCTGCTCAGCTCCGGTGTCCTTGTCGCGCGCGGTGACCCCCAGGATGCCGTTGGCGTCGACGTCGAAGGTGACCTCGACCTGCGGCTCCCCGCGCGGCGCCGGCCGGATGCCGGTGAGCTGGAAGCGTCCGAGCACGCGGTTGTCCGACGCCCGGTCGCGCTCGCCCTGGAGGACCACCACGTCCACCGCGGGCTGGTTGTCCTCGGCCGTCGAGAAGGTCTCGCTGCGCCGGGCCGGGATCGTGGTGTTGCGGTCGATGACCTTGGTCATGATGCCGCCACGGGTTTCGACACCGAGCGAGAGCGGGGTGACGTCGAGCAGCAGGACGTCGGAGACGTCGCCCTTGAGGACACCGGCCTGCACGGCCGCACCGAGCGCCACGACCTCGTCCGGGTTGACGGTCATGTTGGGGTCCTTGCCGCCGGTGAGGCGGCGCACCAGGTTCTGCACGGCGGGGATCCGGGTCGAGCCGCCGACCAGGATGACCTCGTCGATGTCGTTGGCCGTCACCTTCGCGTCGGCCATCGCCTGCTGGACCGGCTTCAAGGTCCGCTCCACCAGGTCGTGGGTGATCTCCTCGAAGGTGGACCGCATCAGGGTCATGGTGAGGTGCTTGGGCCCCGTGGCGTCGGCGGTGATGAACGGCAGGTTGACCTGCGTCTGGCTCACCGAGCTGAGCTCGACCTTCGCCTTCTCGGCCGCCTCGAACAGCCGCTGGAGGGCCTGCGGGTCCTGGCGCACGTCGATGCCGGTGTCGCGCTGGAACTGGTCCGCGAAGTAGTCGACGAGGCGGCGGTCGAAGTCGTCGCCGCCGAGGTGCGTGTCGCCGGCGGTCGAGCGGACTTCCACCACCCCGTCGCCGACGTCCAGGATGCTGACGTCGAAGGTGCCGCCGCCGAGGTCGAACACCAGGATCGTCTCGTGGCCCTTCTTGTCCATCCCGTAGGCGAGGGCGGCCGCCGTCGGCTCGTTGATGATCCGCAGCACCTCGAGGCCCGCGATCTTCCCGGCGTCCTTGGTGGCCTGCCGCTGCGCGTCGTTGAAGTACGCCGGCACGGTGATGACCGCCTCGGTGACCTTCTCGCCGAGGAACTTGGCGGCGTCGTCCGCCAGCTTGCGGAGCACGAGGGCGCTGATCTCCTCAGGCGCGTACAGCTTGCCGCGGACGTTGAAGCGCACCGACCCGTCCGGGCCGGGGACCACGTCGAACGTGACGGCCTTGGCCTCCTCGGTGATCTCGTCGTAGCGCCGCCCGATGAAGCGCTTCGCGGAGTAGATGGTCCCCTTCGGGTTGAGGATCGCCTGCCGGCGGGCCAGCTGGCCGACCAGACGCTCCCCCGACTCGGTGAAGGCGACCACGGACGGTGTCGTCCGTGACCCCTCGGCGTTCGGGATGACCGTGGGCTCTCCCCCCTCCCAGGCGGCGATGACCGAGTTCGTGGTGCCCAGGTCGATGCCCACCGCGCGCGCCATGACGTTCTCCTTCCGGCTGAGGTGAGGGTTCAGACGCCCGTGCTGTGCCTGCTGGCGGCGGGGGTCGCCTGGTGGAGCAGCTCGGCGGCCTGGTCAGCGACGGCGGCGTCGACGAGCAGGTCGTACCGCTCCGGCTGGATCTGGGCGATCGAGGCGAAGTCGCGGCGACCGTGCTGGGCCCAGTGCGTGAGCAGGCCCACCAGCGTGCCGATGACGGCCCCGAAGATCAGGCCGTACAGCGCCAGCACAGCGCTGGCGACGAGTGGGTTGACCCAGTTGAACAGGCCGAACAGCCAGCCGATGAGCACACCGGTCACGGCTCCGCCGGCCAGCCCGCGCAGGGCTGCCTCCTTGTAGCCCATCCGCCCGGTGACCTGCTCGACCATGCGCAGCTCCCGCCCGACGATGGCGACCCGCTGGACCGGGAAGCCCCGGTCCGACAGGTAGTCGACGGCGCGTTCGGCGTCGCCGTACGCGGTGTAGCTGGCGATCACGCGCTTGTCGTCGTTGTTCGTCATGACGGGCTCCCGCCGGAGTGCGCCGGCTCCTTCTCCGCGTTCAGGTCGATGGTCCGCTGGCCGCCCTCGCCGATCTTGATCTGCCGGGGCTTGCTCTGCTCCGCGACCGGGACCGTCAGGGTCAGGACGCCGCGGTCGTAGTCCGCACTCATGCGGGCGGTGTCCAGGTTGTCGCCGAGGATGAACTGCCGGGCGAACTGGCCGTGCGGTCGCTCGTCCACCAGCACCTGGTCGCCTTCCTGCCGGGGCGACATGCGGCTGGCCGCCACGTTCACGACGTTCCGCTCCACCGTGAGCGCGATGTCGTCCTCGGCGACCCCCGGCACGTCCAGCAGGATGAACACCTCGTCGCCCCGCCGGAACGCCTCGGCGGGCATTCCCTGCAGGGCGGTGCTGGCCAGGCGCTCAGTCACCCGGTCGAGTTCGCGGAAGGGGTCGAACCTCATCACCGTCATGACGGTTCCTCTCCTCTGTCGGCGCGGCAGCTTCGCCGCCCCTGGCGGGCCTGACGTACGCCCCGAGGAGGGCAGCGGCGAACCAGCTCTCCGGGAGGTTCGAGGGGCCGGGCCTGGAGGCACCCGTCGACAGTCGCAAGCCGGCGCCCCCGGGCGCATGGTCCTCTGGGGTCCAACGGGCGCAGCCGACCTAGCCTGCGAGGGCAGGGCAGGTTTGAGCCGGACCGAGAGGCGCAGGTTTTGCCCTTGGACGGCCTACCGCTGGGGGAAACGGCATGAGTGGCCCGGGGCTTGCACCGGACGACATCGAGGCGCCCTCGCGAGGTCACGTCTCCTCGCTGCACGCGCTGTTCGTGCTCTCGATGATGATGTTCACGTCGCGGGAGAGCGAGGAGATCCTCCGGCTCTGCGCCTCCTCGGTCGGGTCGCTCGGGCCGCTACAGGCCGAGGCCGCGTACGTTGCAGGCGCCGGCTCGATCAAGCCGGTCGAGATCGGCCAGCCCGCGCCGGCCGGGCTCCGCACGGACCTGGCGGCGCTCGGACCGGCCGGCGGCAGCGTCGACCTCCCGGGCCGGGAGTGGGCCTGGTCGTTCCCCTTCGTGGGGCTGTCGGGCTGCCGCGGCTACCTGGTGATCAGCGCCGCGCGGCAGCCCACGAGCTACGAGCGCTTCCTGCTCGACGTGCTGGTCCGCCAGACCGCCGCCGCGCTCGAGAACGCCGGCCTGTACCGCAGCGCACTGGAGCACGCGCAGACGTTGCGGCTGCTGAAAGAGGAGCGGGAGGCCGTCAACCGGGAGCTGAGGCACACCGTCGAGGACCTCGAGCGGCGCACCCGCACGCACGAGCTGCTGACCCGGGCCTCCTTGGCCGCGGACGTCTCGTCCGCGGTCGCCAGCGCGCTCCACGACCTCACCGGCCTGGCCGCGGCGGTCGAGGACCGGTTCGGCAACATCCTTGAGTGGGCCGCGGCCGTGGGCACGCCGACCTACGACCCGCTGCCGGACAGCGAGCGCGCCGAGCTCAGCCACGCGGTCATGGCGGGCGCCGGCCGACCCGTGCGGGACGGCCGACGGCTGGTCGCCCTGGCCCGCCCGGGCAACGAGACGCTCGGTGCGGTGGTGCTGCTCGACCCCGACCGGGTCGCCGGCGACTACGAGCTGTTCGCCCTCGAGCACGCCTCGACCGTGGTCGGCATGGCCCTCGCCCACCGCCGCAGCCTCGTCGAGGTGGAGCTGCGGATGCGTCGGCAGCTGATCGACGACCTGCTGACCGGCACCGACGACGGGGGCGTGATGGTGCGGGCCACCGCCGTGGGGCACGACCTACGGGGTCTGCACCGGGTCGTCGTGCTGCGCTGGCCCCAGGCGTCCGACGAGGACGTGCTGGTCACCGCCGCGGAGCGTGCCGCCACCCAGCTTGAACTGAAGGCCCTCGTGGCGCGCCGGGCCGCCAACGTGGTGCTCGTCGTCGGGGGCGACGTCGACGGGCCGCGGCTCTACGAGCTGGTCAGCACCGAGGTGCGCAGCCGGCACGGGGCCATCGGCATCGGCGGCCCGACGGAAGGCACGAGCTCCCTGCCACGCTCCTTCGACGAGGCGCAACGGGCGCTCGAACTCCGGAGCAAGTCCAGGTCCCCGTACGGCGTCACGGCCTTCGACGACCTCGGCATCTACCGCATCCTCGCCGGCGGCGAGCGCGGCGGTGAGATCGACGTGTTCGTCCGGCAGTGGCTGGGCCGCCTGCTCGACTACGACCACAACCGGCACGCCACGCTGGTCGAGACGCTGGCCGAGTACCTGGACTGCGGCGGCAACTACGACCTCACGGCCGAGACCCTGCTCATCCACCGCAGCACGCTGCGCTACCGGCTGCGGCGCATCCGCGAGCTCACCGGGCTCGAGCTGAGCGACGTCGACAACCGCCTGAACCTGCACGTCGCGACGCGGGCCTGGCGGGTGCTGGACGACACCTGATCCTGAGGATGAGCCCATGACCGGCACGCATGCCAGCGCCACGACGCATCCCGAGCTGACCGGCGACTACGACCTCGACCTCGCGCACTCGCGGCTGGGCTTCATCGCCCGGCACGCGATGATCACGAAGGTACGGGGGCAGTTCCGGGAGTTCGAGGGGTGGCTGCACCTCGACGGCGGGAACCCGACCAGGTCGCACTGCGAGGTGCGCATCGACGCCAAGAGCATCGACACCGGGAACGCGCAGCGGGACGAGCACCTGCGCAGCAACGACTTCTTCGCGATGGACACCTATCCCCAGATCACGTTCAAGAGCACGGCGGTCGAGCCCAGGGGCGGCGACCACTACCAGGTGACCGGCGACCTCACCGTCAAGGGCATCACCCGACCGGTGCCGCTCGACGTCGAGTTCAACGGCGCGGCCGTCGACCCGTTCGC
>JAOPVD010000289.1 GCA_025966295.1 Frankiales bacterium
CGGCGCACGGCCGGGCGGTCGCGGCCGCGGCTGCGGCGCTGCCCGGGGTGCGCGTCGCGGCCTGTCCGGTCGACTACGCCGTCCGACGGCCCACGACGTACCTGCGGGCCTTCGAGGCGCAGTTGCCCGCGGGCGTCGAGCTGCTCTGGACCGGCCCGGCGATCGTGAGCCCGACCATCACCGCGCAGGACGTCGCCACGCTGGCGGCAGAGCTGCCCGGCCGGCGGCTGGTGCTGGCCGACAACGTGCCGGTCAACGACGGCGCGATGTCGGGTGTGCTGCACCTCGGGCCGTACCCGGTTCGGGACCCAGCCGTCCCGGGCCTCACCGCGGGCCTGCTCCTCAACCTGATGCCGCTGCCGCTGGCGAGCCGCATCGGGGTCGCGGCCGGGCTGCGCTGGTGGGCCGATCCCGAGGGGGACCGCGAGCAGCAGTGGCGGCAGGTCGTCGCCGACGTGCCCGGGCTGCAGCCGCTCGCCCGCGCCTGTCGCTCCTGGCTCACCGAGCCGGGTGCCGACGAGGAGCTCGCCGGCTGGGCGCACGCCGCCGTCGCCGGCGACGACCGGCGCCTGGAGGACTGGCTGGCGGCGGGCTGCCGCGAGGGGCTGCCCCGGGACTGGCAGGACGAGCTGGCGCCGTGGCTGGACGCCTGGGAGCTGCTGGCGGTCGGGCTCGGCTTCGTGCTCGACGTCGGGCGCAAGGCGGAGCCGGTCGAGGCGGCGTTCGGGATCGCGGAGGCACGCCGGCGGATGCGCGCGCGCGAGCAGCAGCTGTTCGGCATCCGGGACGCGGTCTACCCGGTGACCCGGCAGGACGGCGACGCGGTCGGGCCGGATCCGGCGGGGGTCGTGCAGGGCCACTGGCTCGTCGACGAGGTCTGCGGCCGGCTGCTCGACCGCGCCTTCGGAGCCCCGGCGTGACGGCCGCCCTGCAGGTGCGCGGCATGGGCATCAGCTTCGGGGGCGTCCGGGCGCTGGACGGCGTCGACCTCGACGTCGCACCCGGGGAGATCGTGGGGCTCATCGGCCCCAACGGCGCCGGCAAGACCACACTGTTCGACTGCATCTCGGGCCTGGCGCCCGGCGAGGGCAGCGTCGCGGTCGCCGGCCGGGACGTCACCGGCCTGTCGCCGCACGCTCGGGCGCACGCCGGCCTGGGTCGGAGCTTCCAGGACGCCCGGATGTTCTCCTCGATGACGGTGCTCGACACCCTCCGGGTGGCGGGTGAGCGCAACGCCGCCCGGCGGCCGTCGGTCATCGCCACGCTGCTCGGCCTGGGCGGGGTGCCCGAGCAGGCCAAGGCGGCGACCGACCGGGCCCTGGCCGTGGTGCAGCAGTTCGGGCTGGGGGCCTACCGCGACAAGCTGATCGGGGAGCTGTCGACCGGCACCCGCCGGGTGGTCGACCTCGCCGGCCTGCTGGTGCAGCGACCCTCGGTGGTCCTGCTGGACGAGCCGTCCTCGGGCATCGCCCAGCGGGAGGCCGAGGCGCTCGGGCCACTGCTCCGGCAGGTCCGCGACGAGCTGGGCTGCGCGATGGTGGTCATCGAGCACGACATGCCGCTGCTGCTGGGTCTGGTGGACCGGCTCTACGCTCTCGAGACCGGCCGGGTGATCGCGAGCGGCCGGCCGCAGGACGTGGTGGCCGACGAGCGGGTGGTGCGGTCCTACCTCGGCGACGACCCGGCCGCCATCGAGCGCAGCGGCTGAGTCAGACCGCCAGCCGCCAGGTCTCCGAGAGCACCAGGCCGGCGGCACCGAGCAGCGCCGCGTCGGCGTCCAGGGCCGACAGCGTCACCTGCACGTCGGCGCGCAGGTAGCCCAGGCAGCGCTCCCGCGTCGCCGCCTCGATGCGGGCCCGCATCGGCTCACCGCCGCCGACGACGTCGCCGTGCAGCACGATCCGGCGGGTCCCGAGCAGGTTGACGAGATTGGCCAGCCCGACCGCCAGGTTGTCGGCGTAGGCCTGCAGCAGCGCGTCAGCCCCCGGCGTGCCGGCGGCGGTCAGCGAGGCAGTGGTGGCGCGGGCGGCGCCCGGCAGCCGGGCCTTGCGGGCCTGCGCCCGGAGCCACGGCAGCGTGGCGACCGTCTCCCAGCAGCCCGCCAGCCCGCACCGGCAGGCCGCGCCGTCCGGCACCACCTGGGTGTGGCCGAGCTCGCCGGTCCGGCCGTCGTCCCCCCGGTAGAGCTGGCCGGCGAGGACGAGCCCGACGCCGAGGCCGGTGCCGGTCTGCACGGAGGCGAAGGTCGGGATGCCCCGGGCGTCGCCGAACCACTTCTCGCCCAGCGCCTGGGCCCGCGCGTCGTTGTCCACCAGCACGGTGACGCCGAGCCGCTCCGCGAGCGTGGTGGCCAGGCCGGCGCCGACCGAGCCGGGCAGCTGCCCGGAGCCGATGACCTCACCGGCCGTGGTGTCGCAGACGCCCGGCACCACGACACCGACGCCGAGCACTGGGGCGTGCCGCGGCAGGACGATGCGGATCGCCCGCTCCACGGCGGCGAGCAGCGCCGCCGGGGTGGCCGTGGCGGTCTCCAGCGGCACCTCGGCGTCCGCTAGCCGCTCACCCCTGGCGCTCACGAGCGAGGCCCGGACGGCGCCGTCGCCGAAGCCCACCGCCACGGACAGCGCCGAGTGGGGCGCGAACCACAGTGGCCGGCCGGGCTTGCCCACCTTGCCGTCGCGGTCGGGCTCCTGTTCCTCGAGCAGCCCGTCGTCCAGCAGGCCCTGGATGATCGCGCCGATGGTGGCGCGCGGCACCCCGGCCAGCCGGGCCAGCTCGGCCCGGCTCAGCGGCCCGTGGTCGCAGAAGGCCTGCAGCACCCGCGACCGGTTGAGGTCGCCGATGAGGTGGGTGGTCAGCAGGACGGGGCCGTCCGGCCCCTCGCCGCGACGGGCCGGCGCGTTCGCGGAATCGGGCATATGGGCATCCTCCCCGACCGCGACGGGCGGCCGCCCTTGACACTCCTAGCGGTAAATGTCAGTGTCCCATACATATTCCGTCGGCAGGGGTTCCACCGCCGAGAGCGAAACCCTACGCAACACCGGTCACGACGAGGGGGTGCGCGTGCTCCAGCCACGTGCGCGAGCGATGGTCATCGCCAACGCCACGGTGCTCGTGGCCGCGCTGCTGTCGGTGGGCCAGGTGCGCTACGAACTCGACCAGGGGGCCACGCTCTCCCAACGCGACTCCGGCATCGGCTTCACCGAACCCACCCCGTCCGCGTCCCGGCCTCCCGCGGCCCAGCCGGGCCGACCGGGGGCCCGGCCCAGCGTCGGCCCGACCGGCCCTGGCACGCAGGTCCCGGGCGGAACCGGCACGACCGGCCCCGGTGGCGGCAGCGGTGGCAGCGGCGGCGCGGTGGGCGCCCCGGCGCAGCCGCTCGTCACGGTGCCGGACTTCGGGCTCCGCACCCAGGGCGTCACGCCGACCTCCGTCCTCATCGGCGCCGACTACGACAAGACCGGCTGCGGTGGCGCCGGGGCGCTGGCCAGCCAGTTCGGGGCGGCCGTCACCGGCGACCCCGAGAAGGCGTTCGCCGCGTTCGTCCGGCACGTCAACGAGACCGGCGGCATCCGCGGCCGCACCTTGAAGTTCGTGTCCGTCGACGACGGCGGCCTGTACTGCCCCGAGCGGCACCAGGCCGCGGCCCTCGAGCTGGTCGACCAGAAGAAGGTCTTCCTGGACATCGCCGGCCTGCACGAGGTGAGCGACCTGCTCGCGCCGCGCCGGCTGCCCTTCTACGGCGGCCGCGCGACCATCGCGGAGCAGAACAAGCAGGGCGACGGCCAGTTCCAGCTCTACCAGGACGCGGACGGCGACTTCGCGAACTGGGCCGCCTTCGGGCGCAACTACCTGGGCAGCAAGACGAACACGCCCTGCCTCATCCACCCGGACACCCCGGACTTCAACAACCTCGAGAAGGTCCTGAAGCGCGCCCTGGCCAAGCAGGGGCTGGCGTTCAAGACCACGATCGCCTACGCGGACGACCCCAGCACCGCGCAGCAGCAGGCCACCACTGCCGCCATCAAGATGAAGGGCGACGGCTGCAAGCAGGTCTGGCTGATCGCCAACAACTTCCTCGCCGACGTCTTTTTCACCAACGCCGCCGACCAGCAGCGCTGGTACCCGACGTGGACCTGGACGGCCCGCACCGGCGGCATCGACTTCGCGCTCGCCGGCAACCTGATGAACCAGAACCAGTGGAAGAACGCCGTCGGGCTCACCACCCGCATCAAGCCGGGCCAGAGCCCGCTCGACGGCCAGTGCGCCCGGATCTACAACAAGTACTACGGCGGTGACGGCCAGAGCGGATCGGCCGCCGTGACGGTGGCGTGCCACTCCATCCTCACCACCACCGAGGCGATGAAGCGAGCCATCGACCGCACCGGCGTGCTGACCGGCAACTCCCTGATGCTGGGGGTCGACGCGATCCGGGGCGACTTCGCCTGGGAGGCCTTCGTACCGCTGACCTACTCGGTACCGGCGCCCGGCAAGGCGCGGGACCGCACCGGCTACGACCTGCAGACCGTCGCCACCTGGAACACCGACAAGCGGGACTACGACTTCCCGCAGTACCCCAAGTACTGGCGGGTGCTGGGTCCGGGTGGCGCCGGGGCGGTCGACATCCGGCCCTCGTTCAAGAACACCTACGCACCTCCGAAGAAGTAGGCGCTCTCCGCGATGGACCTGCTCGTGCTCGGCCTTGTCATCGGCATGGCCAACGCCCTGCTCGCCGTGGGCCTGGTGCTCGTGTTCATGAGCAGTCGGATCCTCAACTTCGCGCACGGCGAGATCGGCGCCTTCGCGGTCGCGATGATGCTGATGCTCTCCGGCCACTTCCACTGGCCGTACTGGCCCGCGCTGGTCGTCTCGCTGCTCGCGACCGGTGCCCTCGGCGCCGTCATCGAGCGCACCGTCATCCAGCGGCTGTTCGCCAGCCCCCGCCTCATCGCGCTGCTGGCCACCGTCGGCATCGCTCAGCTGGTCACGGTGCTGCGCCTCGTGCTGCCCAAGCCGGAGGTCGACGGCAAGGCGGCTCTGTTCGGCGGCGGCACCCAGTTCCCGGTGCCGTTCAGCGACCCCAGCTTCGTGTTCGGCCGGGTGGTCATCACCCCGGCGCACCTGATGGTGCTGGTCGTCGGGCCGCTGCTGGCGTTCGGCGTCTGGTTGTTCCTGCGCTCCAGCATCTACGGGCTGTCGATCCGGGCCGCCGCCGAGAACGCGCCGCGGGCCCGGCTGGCCGGCATCCCGGTGCGCCGGGTCTCGACACTGGCCTGGGTCATCTCGGCGCTGCTCGCCGGCGTCGCCGCCATCCTGCTGGCCCCGGTCATCGGCTTCACCGCCAGTGAGGCGGTCGGGCTGCCGCTGCTCATGCACGGGCTGGCGGCGGCCACCATCGCCCGCTTCGAGTCGGTGGCCGCGGCGTTCGGCTGGGGCCTGGTGATCGGGCTGGTCAACCAGCTGGCGCTGTTCTACACGGGCAGCTCCGGCGTCGCGGAGGCCATCATCTTGGCGGGCGTGCTCGTCGCGCTGCTGCTGCGGCCCGCCCGCCGGCGGCGGACCACCGAGGCGGAGGAGAGTTCCTGGTCGTTCGCCGAGCCGATCCGGGCACTGCCGCCGGAGATCGCCCGGCACCCGCGCTGGCGGGCGGTGGTGCTCGGCAGCACCGCACTGGCGACGGCCGCGCTGCTCGCGGCTCCGGCGCTCCTCACCGTCAGCGGCACCTTCCTGCTCGCCAGCATCTTCGCGATCAGCGTGGTGACGCTGGCTGTCACGGTGCTCACCGGCTGGAGCGGCCAGCTCTCGCTGGGGCACTGGGGGCTGGCCGGTGCCGGCGCCATCTTCGGCTCTCGTCTCATCGACGCCTACGGCGTGCCGTTCTGGGCGGCGTTCCTGCTGGCCGGGGTCGTCGGCGGCGTGTTCGCGCTGCTGCTGGGGCTACCCGCGCTGCGGCTGCCCGGCACGCTGCTGGCGGTCGTCACCCTCGGCTTCGCGGTGGCCAGCGAGTCGTGGCTGTTCGGGCAACCGTTCTTCAAGGGCCCCGGCCGGCTCGACCGGCCGGCTTGGATCACCACCACCGTCTACTTCTACCTGGCGCTGGCCTTCCTCGGCGTGGTGCTGCTCGCGGTGCGGGCGCTGCAACGGTCCCGGATCGGCCGCAACCTGGTCGCCGTCCGCGACAACCCGGCGCAGGCCGCCGCCTTCGGGGTGGCCGTGACCCGTACCCGCCTCACCGGCTTCGTGGTCTCCGGCGTGCTGGCCGCGTTCGGCGGCTTCCTGTGGTCGACCGGGGTCGCGACGGCCAACGCCGGGTCGTTCCCGGCGCTGCGCTCGCTGGCCATCCTGTCCGCCGCCATCATCGGGGGCCTCGGCTCGGTCGGTGGGGCCCTGCTCGGCACGGCGTACCTGCTCGGCATCCCCTTCTTCGGCGGCACCATCAACAAGTACGCCGGTCTGCTGGCGACCGGTCTGGGACTGCTGGCGCTGCTGGTCTTCTTCCCGGGCGGGCTGGCCCGGCTGGCGTACCTGGCCCGTGACCGGGTGGCCCATTGGGTCACCGGCCTCGACCCGAGACCGGATGTGGTGCCGGAGGGCGAAGTCGCCGCCGTCCCGGAGCTGGTGGCGCCGGTGCCTGCGCTGGCGGGCCGATGAGGCTGCCCGGCGCGGACCGCCTGCGCGACTACCTCGAGGGCCGGGACCCACGGCCGGTCGCCGCGATGTTCGGCCTGAACGCGGTCGACGAGCTCGACAACGCCACCTTCGTGTGGGTGGCGCCGACGATCGCGGCCGCCTTCGGCGTCGGCGTCGGCGCCTTCGGCGTCATCACGGTGCTGGTCCTGCTCGTGGCGCCGCTCATCGCCATCCCGGTCTCGCTCTACGCCGACCGCCGGGCCCGGATGCCGATCGTGCTGCTGGCCGCCTGCGCCTGGGGGCTGTTCAGCCTCGGCAGCGGCCTGGCGCCGTACCTGTGGCTGTTCGTGCTCGCCCGGGTCGGCTCGTCCTTCGGCCGGACCGTGAGCTACCCGGTGCAGCTCTCGCTGCTGGCCGACTTCTACCCGCCGCAGGTGCGGACGAAGGCGCTCGGCCTGCATGCCCTGGCCAACAACGCCGGTGCCATCTTCGGCGCTCTGCTGGGGGCCGGGGTGGCGGAGCTGTTCGGCTGGCGGGCCGCGTTCTTCGTGGTCGCCGTCCCGACCGTGCTGGCCATCGGGTGGTCGCGCCGGGTGCCGGAGCCGCCGCGCGGGACGTTCGAGGCGGTGCAGTCCGCCACCGCGCTGCCGTTGCGGGAGGTGGCCCCGAAGCTGTGGGCGATCCGCTCGCTGCGCTACCAGTGGATCGCCGGCATCTACTTCGTCGGGGCCGTGATCGGCACCACCATCGTGCTGCCGTTCTACTTCGACGCGCAGTTCGGCGTCGGCACGTTCGGGGTCGGGCTCATCGGCGCGGTGGCCGGGGTCGGTGCGGCGGTTGCCACCTTCTTCGGGTCCAAGCTCGCGCAGGACCGGCTGAACCTCTCGGCGAGCACCGGCGTGCTGTGGCTTTCGCGCGTCACGCTCGCGGTCACGGTGCTGATCGTGCTGTTCGCGCTGTCCCCCAGCGTGTGGGTGGCGGTGCCGCTGCTGTTCGTCATCGTCTCGCTGTTCGGGCTCGTCGCCCCGCTCATCGCGGCGGTCGGGACCCTCGTCTCGCCGCCCGAGCTGCGCGCCAGCGCGTACGCCTTCGGGCAGGTCATCGGGCTCGTCGGCGCGCTGTTCGCCGTCACCATCAGCCTGATCGCCGACGCGGCCGGCGAGCGCTGGGCGCTGGCCTTCGCGGCCGCCGTCTTCCTGCGCGGGGTGTTCCACATCCGCACCGTCGGGACCCTCATCGACAGCGACGTCGACCGGCTGCGTTCCGAGCACGTCGGTCAGGAGCGTCGCACCGACGCCGACGCCGACGGCCGGCCGCTGCTGCTGGAGACCCAGGGGCTCACCGTTTCCTACGGGCCGGTGCGGGTGCTGTTCGGGGTGGACCTCGAGGTGCGGCAGGGCGAGATCGTGGCGCTGCTCGGCACCAACGGCGCCGGCAAATCCACCGTCCTCAACGCGGTCAGCGGGCTGCTGTCACCGGACGGCGGCAACGTCTGGTTCGACGGGGAACCGATCACGGGGGAGAGCGCGGAGCGGGTCGCGGCCCGCGGGCTGGTGCAGGCCCCCGGGGGCCGCGGCATCTTCCCCGGCATGACGGTGCAGGACAACCTTCGGCTCGGGGCCTTCCTGCTCCGCGGCGACAAGGCGGTGTCGGCAGCGCGGATCGAGGCGGCCCTCGACCTGTTCCCCGCGCTCCGGCCGATGCTCGGCCGCACCGCCGGTGACCTGTCCGGTGGCCAGCGGCAGATGCTGGTCCTGGCCCAGGCCATGCTGCTCAAGCCCCGGCTGCTGCTCATCGACGAGCTCTCGCTCGGCCTGGCCCCGATCGTCGTGCAGGAGCTGCTGGCGGCGGTGCGGCGGCTCAACGCCGAGGGCGTCACCATCGTGCTGGTCGAGCAGTCGGTCAACGTCGCGCTCACGCTGGCGGACCGGGCGTACTTCCTGGAGAAGGGCACGGTCCGCTTCGAGGGCCCGACCTCTGACCTGCTCGGGCGCGACGACCTGCTCCGCTCGGTCTTCTTCGGCGGGGCGACCCAGCACCCCGTCGGCTGACGCGCCAGGCTGCCGTCCGTGCGTCGACCGCTGCTCGTGCTCCTGCTGCTGCTGACCGCCTGCAGCAGCCACGCCCCCGCGCCCCGGCCGGCGGACCCGCCGGCGGCGCGGGTCGTCTACCGGGTGGTCGACACCTCGGGCGCCGTGCCGGTGATCACCACGAGCACGGTGGACCTCGCGGCGCCGTACCGCGGTCGGGCGCTCAGCAGCGACGCCGGCCGGTCGCTGGGCGGCTTCGGCTGGGACGAGAACGGCGTCTACACCGTGCGGCCGGACGGCTCGGTGCAGCAGATCGAGTACGTGCCGCCGGGCTTCCCCGGTCCGGCGTCGCACCTGGACCTGGCGCTGCCGGTCGCGGCCCGGCAGCGGCTGGTCCGCGCGGCCGGCGCCGCGCAGGTGCT
>JAOPVD010000299.1 GCA_025966295.1 Frankiales bacterium
GGGGCGCTGGCGCCGGTGCCGGTCACCGGGGCGAGCTGGCCACCCTCCCCAGCCGGGGCAGCGGGGCGGGTGGCGGCGCGGCTGGTGCAGCCCGCGAGGCTGCCGGCGAGCAGGGCCGCGCCGAGCAGGAGTGCGGTCTTGGTGTGCTGCGGCACCGAGGTGGCTCCTGGAGGGCGCGGGTCGTGACCGGGGGCGTCACGTCCTGGAACGAGCGAGGGCCCGCAAGGGTGACGCGGGCCACCCGATCGTAGGGGTTCGTCCGGATTGTCTGGACCGGTTGTGGGGTCCCAGCCCGCGTTCCATCCTTCGTCTGTGAGCGACGAGCGGACGGGTCCACGCCTCACGGTGGCGGCCGTCGCGCACCGGCTCGGGATCGCTCCCGGCACGTTGCGCACCTGGGACCGCCGCTACGGCCTCGGGCCCAGTGAGCACACCAGCGGCGCGCACCGCCGCTACGGCCCGGCCGACCTGGCCCGGCTCGAGACCATGCGCCGCCTGGTGCTCGAGGGCGTTGCCCCCGGCGAGGCCGCCCGGGTCGCCCTCGAGGGCGGGTACGCCGCCGGCAGTGGTGAGCGCAGTGGTGAGCGCCAGTTCCCGGACCGGCACGGCGCCCTGCCGCAGCGGGCGTCCCCGGGCGGCCGGGTGCTGCCGCTGCCAGGCGCCGACGAGGTGGTCCGCGGGCTGGGCCGGGCGGCGATGTCCCTGGACAGCGATGCGGTGCTCGCGGCCCTGCAGCGGCAGCTGGAGCGGCACGGGGTGCTGCGCACCTGGGAGGCCGTGGTGGTGCCGGTCCTCGTGGCCGTGGGCGCGCGCTGGCAGAGCACCGGCGAGGGCGTCGAGGTCGAGCACCTGCTGGCGGAGTGCGTCGGCACCGCGCTGCGCCGGCAGGCACCGCCGGCCGGGCCGACGCCACGCCCGGTGCTGCTCGCCTGCGCCCCCGACGAGCTGCACGTCCTGCCGCTGCACGCCCTCGCCGCCGGGCTCGCCCAGGCCGGGTACGGCTGCCGGGTGCTGGGGGCGGCTGTCCCGGCGGACGCGCTGCAGGCGGCGGTGCGGCGTACCGGCCCGGCGGCGCTGTTCGTGTGGTCGCAGCGGCCGGAGACGGCCGACCCCGCGCTCCTGGAGGCGCTGCCGCTGACCCGGCCGCCGACCACGGTGGTGGTGGGCGGTCCCGGCTGGCCGCCGAGCCTGCCGGCGCGGGTGGTCCGCGCCGGCGGCCTCGGCGCGGCGCTCGACCTGGTTGGGCAGGCGCTGCACGGCTAACCCAGTAGCGTCCGGAGCGTGACGCACCCCGATCTGCCGTCGCTGCTGGCCAGCGGCGAGCACGCCACGTTCCACGGCAAGCCCGCGGCTGCCGTCGGGGCCCTCGAGCAGGCGGTCGTGCTCGCGCAGAGCCAGGGCCTGGTCGCGGAGGTGGCCGCGGCCGCCTGGCTGCTGGGCGTCGCCCTCGGTGCCGGCGGCCGGTACGGCGGTGCGCTGACCGTGCTGTCCCCGCTGGTGGACGCGGGCAGCGCGGAGGGGGCCGCCCCGGAGCAGCGGCTGTTCGGGGCGCTGTCCGGCGCCACGATCGCCAGCATCCACCGCCAGCTCGGGCGGCACGCCATCGCCCGCGAGGCCGACCTGGGGGCGCTCGACCTCACCGACGGCGCCGGCGAGGCCGCCTTCGACGCCCTGCTCGGCCTGGCCTCGGACGCGGTCGGGCTGGACGACGCCGACGAGGCCGCGCAGCGGCTGCTGCAGGCCGAGGCGGTGCTGCCGGGGCACGGCGACGAGTGGTGGCGGCAGCGGGTGCGGCTGGGCTGGGCACGGGCCGAGGTGGCGATGCTGGACGGCCGCAGCGAGGAGGCCGCCGCCCTCGCCGCCGAGGCGGTGCAGCGCGCGGAGGACAACCGGGCCCCCCGGCACGTCGCCAAGGGGCTGCTGCTGCTCGGGCTGGCGCAGGTCTCCAGTGGCGACGACGACGCGGTGGGCTCGCTGCGCCGGTCGGCCACCTTCGCCGAGTCGCTGGGGTGCGTGCCCCTGGTCTGGCCGTCCCGGGCCCTGCTCGGCGCGCTGATCGCGGAGACCGACCGGGCGGAGAGCGACAAGAGCCTGGGGGCGGCCCGCTCCGCGGTGCTCACGATCGCCGGTGACCTGCCTCCCGGGGTGCGCAGCGAGTGGCTGGCCCGCCCCGACATCACGGCCCTGCTGGAGGGCTGAGCGGGCGTCACCCGCTCGGGGGACCGTCGTCACCCGTCCGGGTGGGTGGTGTGGTGTGGTCCTCCCGGGCCATCGCGAGGTCCGTCCTGCAGTTCTGGCCCGTTTCTGCCGATGAGAGCAGCAACAGCCTGTGGGAGGAGAGCCGTGGCACTGCAGGGACCGTCGATGTCCGTCGCCGACCCGTGCGTGGCGCTCGCCCGCTTCGCCGGCCAGGTCGCGGAGGGCGCCGGCCTGTCGGCCGCCCTCGAGGCGCTCGTCGACGGCCTCGGGCTGTCCACCGCGGTGCTGCGCTCTGCCAGCGGGGAGCTGCTCGGCGTCGCCGGCGAGGTCCTGCACGCGGTTCCCCTGATGCGGGCCCGCGGCGAGAGCGCCCCCAGCGTGGAGCTGCCCGTGCGGGGCCGCCCCGGGGCCGCCATCGGCACGCTCACCGTCACCGGCGCCCGGCCGTCCCAGCTGCCCGCCCTGCGGGCCGCCGCGGCCGTGCTGGGCCTGGCGCTGTTCCCGACCCCGAGCGCCGTGGACCTGCTCGCCGCCGCCGAGCAGGACCACGACGAGCTCGCGGACGCCCTCCACGACGGGGCGGTGCAGTCCCTGGTCGTCGCCCGCTACGCCGCCGACGCGGCGGTGCGGGGCGGCGACGCCAGCGCCGCCCGTGACGCCGTACAGGGGGCCCTGGTCGAGCTGCGCCGGCACCTGTGGGCGCTGCGGCCGCGCGGCGGCAACAGCCTCGTCGAGGCGCTCGGCCAGCTGTCCGGGCAGCGCGTCGAGGCCGGCCGTCCGGCGCTCCGTGTGGTCGCCGGCGCCGACCTGCACGGCACCCCGGCCGTGACCGCCTTCCGGCTCGTCCAGGCCGTGGCCGGCGGCGAGGGCACCCTGCGCGTCGGGCTCCACGCCGAGGGCGACGCCGTCGTCCTCGACGTCGTCGGCGGCGGTGCCCTGCCCGCCCCCGAGCGGTGGGCCCGCCGGGCCCAGGCCCTCGGCGGCGACCTCTCGTCCTCCGCGGGCCGCCTCCGGCTCGTGCTCCCCCTCACCACCGACGCAAGGACTGCGCCATGACCACCGTGCTCATCTGTGACGACCACCGCATCGTGCGGGAGGGGCTGCGCCAGTTCGTCGCCGGCGTGCCCGGGGTCGACAAGGTCGAGACGGCGGCCTCCGGCGAGGAGGTGCTGGCGCGCTACCCGCACGAGCACCCCGACCTGGTGCTCATGGACGTCCGGATGCCCGGGCTCGGCGGGCTGGAGGCCACCCGGCGGCTCGTGCAGCAGTTCCCCCAGGCCCGGGTCCTCATGCTGACCGCCGCCGACGACCGCGACCAGGTGGCCGCGGCGGTGTCCTCCGGGGCCCGCGGCTACCTGCTCAAGGACGTCTCCCACGAGGAGCTGTGCGCCGCCGTCGCGCACGCCCTCGACGGGATGGACCTGGTGGAGCCGTCGCTGCGCCGGGCGCTGGTCTCCCGCGAGCCGCAGCGGACCGGCCCGCCGCAGGCCCAGCTCACCGAGCGCGAGCTGCAGGTCCTCACCGGCATGTCGCAGGGCAAGAGCAACGGCGCGATCGGGCGCGAGCTCTACCTGTCGGAGGACACCGTGAAGACCCACGCCCGCCGGCTGTTCCGCAAGCTCGGCGTGAACGACCGCGCCCAGGCCGTCGCGCTGGGCTTCCGCCGCGGCCTCGTCACCTAGCGGCTCCGGCGCTCGCAGCCCCCGCTGCGGGTACGATGGGCTGCTTCCTCCAGCAGCCGGGAGCAGTGCGCATGGACCCACTCAACGATGAGAGCTACGGGGGCCTGTTGGCTCCCATCGGACTCACCTTCGACGACGTGCTCCTCCTGCCCGGCATGAGCGACGTGATCCCCAGCGAGGCCGTCACCGCGACCCGGCTGTCCCGGCGCGTCACGCTGCAGATCCCGCTGCTGTCCAGCGCCATGGACACCGTCACCGAGGCCCGGATGGCGATCGCCATGGCCCGCCAGGGCGGCATCGGCGTGCTGCACCGCAACCTCTCGATCGACGAGCAGGCCGCCCAGGTCGACCTCGTGAAGCGCTCCGAGGCCGGCATGGTCACGCACCCGGTCACCTGCTCGCCCGAGCACACCCTCGACGACGTCGACCGGATGTGCGCCCGGTACCGGATCTCCGGCCTGCCGGTCGTGGACGCCGACGGCGTGCTGCTGGGCATCGTCACCAACCGCGACACCCGTTTCGAGACCGACCAGCAGCGCCTGGTCCGCGACGTGATGACCCGGATGCCGCTCGTGACCGCCTCGGTCGGGGTCAGCAACGAGGAGGCGCTCCGGCTGCTGCAGGCCAACAAGATCGAGAAGCTGCCGCTCGTCGACGCCACCGGCCACCTGCGCGGGCTCATCACCGTCAAGGACTTCGTCAAGAAGGACCAGTACCCGCTCGCCACCAAGGACGAGGACGGTCGCCTGCGGGTGGCCGCCGCGATCGGCTTCTTCGACGACGCCTACAAGCGCGCGATGGCCCTCGTCGACGCCGGCGTCGACGTCCTGGTCGCCGACACCGCGCACGGCCACGGCAGGGGCCTGCTCGACATGGTCGCGCGGCTCAAGAACGACCCGGCGGCCGCGCACGTCGACGTGATCGGCGGCAACGTCGCCACCCGGGCCGCCGCGCAGGCGCTCGTCGACGCCGGCGCCGACGGCGTCAAGGTCGGCGTCGGGCCCGGTTCGATCTGCACCACCCGCGTCGTCGCCGGCGTCGGGGTGCCCCAGGTGACGGCCATCTACGAGGCCATGAAGGCCTGCCGGCCGGCCGGCGTACCGGTCATCGGCGACGGCGGCCTGCAGTACTCCGGCGACATCGCCAAGGCGCTCGTCGCCGGCGCCGACAGCGTCATGCTGGGCAGCCTGCTGGCCGGTGTGGAGGAGTCCCCCGGGGAGCTGGTGTTCACCAACGGCAAGCAGTTCAAGAGCTACCGTGGGATGGGCTCGCTGGGCGCGATGCAGACCCGTGGGGCGCAGAAGTCCTACTCCAAGGACCGCTACAGCCAGGCCGACGTCGTCAACGACGACAAGCTCGTGCCCGAGGGCGTGGAGGGTCAGGTGCCCTACCGCGGGCCGCTTTCCACCGTCGCGCACCAGCTCGTCGGGGGGCTGCGCCAGTCGATGTTCTACGTCGGCGCCCGCACCATCCCCGAGCTGCAGGACAAGGGACGCTTCGTCCGCATCACGGCCGCAGGTCTGAAGGAGTCGCACCCCCACGACATCCAGATGACCGTCGAGGCCCCGAACTACAGCGGGTCCTGATGGCAGACGTTGAGATCGGCATCGGCAAGTCGGGCCGTCGGGCCTACGGGTTCGACGACATCGCGATCGTCCCGAGCCGCCGCACCCGCGACCCCGAGGACGTGTCGCTGGCCTGGGACATCGACGCCTACCGCTTCGAGCTGCCGCTGATGGCCAGCCCGATGGACGGCGTCGTCTCGCCGGACGTCGCGGTGGCCCTCGGCCGGCTCGGTGGTCTCGGCGTCCTCGACCTCGAGGGCCTCTGGACCCGGTACGACGACCCGGAGCCGCTCCTGCAGGAGATCTCCGAGCTGCCGTCCGACCGGGCCGTCGAGCGGATGCGCCAGATCTACAGCAAGCCGATCGAGGCCGACCTCATCGCCGCCCGGGTCAAGCAGGTCCGCGACGCCGGCGTGACCGTTGCCGCGTCGCTGACCCCGCAGCGCACCGTGCAGTTTGCCCAGACCGTCATCGACGCCGGCGTCGACCTGTTCGTCATCCAGGGCACCGTGGTGTCCGCCGAGCACGTCTCGACCCGCAACGAGCCGCTGAACCTCAAGCGCTTCATCGCCGAGCTGGACGTACCGGTCATCGTCGGTGGCTGCGCGACCTACCAGTCGGCGCTGCACCTGATGCGCACCGGCGCCGCCGGCATCCTGGTGGGCGTCGGGCCGGGGCAGGCCAACACCACCCGCGCGATCCTGGGCATCGGCGTGCCGATGGCGACCTCGATCGCGGACGCCGCAGGCGCCCGCCGCGACTACCTCGACGAGTCGGGCGGCCGCTACGTGCACGTGATCGCCGACGGCGGGATGCGCACCGGCGGCGACGTCGCCAAGGCCATCGCCATGGGCGCCGACGCCGTGATGATGGGCAGCGCCCTCGCCCGCGCCACCGAGGCCCCGGGCCGCGGCTGGCACTGGGGGCACGCCTCCCACCACCCGGTGCTGCCGCGCGGCACCCGGGTCCGGACCGAGCCGGTGGGCACCCTCGAGGAGATCCTCACCGGCCCGGCCAACACCGACGACGGCGCCACGAACATCTTCGGCGGCCTGCGCCGGGCCATGGCGATGACCGGCTACTCCTCGATCAAGGAGTTCCAGAAGGTCGAGGTCATGGTCGCCCCGGCGCTGCGGACCGAGGGCAAGGACCTCCAGCGCGCACAGGGGCTGGGCACCTTCGCCTAGGGGTCTGTCGCCTACCGGACACCTCCCTTCCGCCGCTGGCCCGCGTGTGGCCAAATGTCGGCGGAAGTGCTGCGGGGGCGGCGCTTCTGAAGGGCGGGACGTCGGTCGGGGGGCCACGCTCGCCACGTCGAGGGCGTCGCACCGGGCTTGGTGCGACGCCCTCGCGCTGTGCGGCGACGGCGGCCGGTTTCGTGGTCCCGGCAGGAGATGGGGCCGGCACGGCGAACTCCGAGGGGCTGCACCGAACCCCAGCCCCCGTGGAGACCCGCATGGTCGTCTCAGCCCTGTCCCGCCGCGCCCTCGCGACCGTCCTCGCCGCGGGTCTCGCCGCCGGCGGCCTGGTGGTCGCCGGCGCGGCCGCCGCGGCC
>JAOPVD010000315.1 GCA_025966295.1 Frankiales bacterium
GCCGCCATCCAGGACCTCCTGGTGCAGGACGACGTGACGGTCCCCGGGGTCGTCTGCCCGGCCTGCGGCTGGTTGGCCGAGTCCGGACAGACCTGCCCGATCGACGGCAGCGCCACGCGGGCGACCCCCGACGTGCTCGACGAGCTGGTCGAGACCGTCATCGACGAGAACGGCTCGGTCGAGCACGTCCGGTCCGAGACCCCGCTGCGGGAGCACGTGGTGGTCGCGACGCTGCGCTTCCCGCTCCCGCCGCTGCCGTCCCTCTGACCGTCAGCGACCGCGGAGAAGGTCGTCGTCGACCGCCTCGACGAGGGCGAACAGGTGCAGCCCGCGCTCGGCGTCCAGGTCGCCGGAGCGGCGGGCTGCGACCGCACCGCCGAACTCGTCCACCAGCGTCCGATAGGCCGGCGGCCCCACCGCCGATGCGGCGTCGACCTGCGCCGAGCCCTCCACCCCGAAGACCTCGACGACCGCCCGGGACGGCTGCCCCACCTCGGTGAGGTGGATCGTGGAGTTGCTGAAGCGCCCGACCTGGTGCTCGCCGTGGATGCTGATCCAGCCCTTCGGGTCGCCGTGCGCACGGACGTCAGGGATCGGGCCGAGCGCAGCCTCCAGCAGATCCAGCAGGTGCGGGCCCATCCCCCACACGACCGGGCGCTCGTGCCGCCAGACGCCACCGGCCTGCCCAGTCGCCGGCCGGCCGACGACCACCTGCGCGCTCGCGCCGCGGGGGGACAGCGCGGGCACCTGGTCGTCCAGGAACAGCCGCACGTCGGCGGCGAACCGCCAGGGCAGCACCAGCATGGAGACGGCCCGGCCCTCCTGCACCGCGAGGACGACCTGCTCGGCGCCGGCCCGGTCGGCCGCCGTCGGGACGCCCAGCAGCACGCCCCGGCCACGCCGGGCGGCGTACGGCGCCAGGTCGGCCTGCGTCGCCGGCGGCACGGCGTAGACCACCGCCTGGCAGTGCTCGACCAGATCGCCGTGGCTGTCGAAGGCCTGTGCGTCGTGGCGCCGGGCCAGGTCCTCGGCGGCCTCCCGCCGCCGGGCCCACACGCCCGTGAACCGGACCTCGGGACTGTCGGCCAGGGCTGGCGCGAAGACCTCCGCGGCCCTCGCCCCTGCGCCGACGAGCCCCACGGTCACGGGCATCCACTCACGGTACGCCGCTGTCCGCGGAGCGAAAGTGGCCGCGGCGTGTCGAGTGTCAGCCGAGTCGCCCCGGGTACCTGGGCGGCCAGGCCGGAACCGGCCTGCCACCACCTGCTGGGGGTGCCCATGTCCGACGTCATCGCGGTGTCGAGGTTCGAGCGGCTGTTCCGCACGGCAGCCAGCCTGGACATCGACAAGAGCGACATCCGGCGGGTCGGGGACTTCATCAACGACGTGCTGTACCGGATGGTGGCGCGCGCCGAGGGCATCGCCAAGGCCAACAACCGCGACATCATCGCGCCCTGGGACCTGCCGATCGGCGCCGGTCTGCAGGAGCGCATGCACGAGTTCCGCACGATGGACGAGGAGATCGAGATCCGGCCCATCCTGGACCAGCTCGCGGCCCGCCCGCCGATGGACCTGGACCTCAGCGAGGACACGGCGGCGCGGCTGCCGGAGGTGTTCGGTGGCCTGATCGTCGCGCTCGGCCGGATCATGAAGGAGATCGACCCGGACATGAACACCCCGATGACCGAGCACTGGGAGCGGTCCGAGCGGGTCTTCGCGCTGCTGCTGTAGCCAGCTGCCCGCGCAGCCGCCGCCGCTAGGTCGCGGGCGGCCCGTTGTCGTCGAGCAGCGCCTCGAGCTGTCGTTCCCGCAGCCTGTCCTGCATCCCGAGCAGCACCTCGACGCGGCGCGGCGCCACCCAGCCGAGGTCGATCAGACAGCGGTAGAGGGTGCAGCGCGCCGCGACCGACTCGTCGCTCGCCGTCCCGTCCTCTGCCCGCGAGGACTGCACCAGCCAGTCGCACACGGCCAGCAGGTCCTCAGGCACGTGGGCCTGCTGGTGCGACGCGACCCGCGGCCGCGGGACCCCGACGCTGTGCCCACCCGGCTCGGGCTGTTCCCGCGCGAGCGCCCGGCCGACCCGCCGGGCCAGCGCCCGCGCGAAGCTCTGCTCCTCCGCGTCGTACGGCGCCCCACCCGGGCCCCGCGTCAGCGTCAGGACGCCGACGACCACGCCACCGACGGTCAGCGGCAAGCCCATGACAGCCGCGGTGCCCGTGAGGCGCACACCGTCGACGACCAGGTCCTCACCGGAGCCCGGGGGTCGGGACGCGCTCAGCGGCCTGCCGGTGAGCGCCACCAGGCCGGCGACGCCGTGCCCCGGCAGGACGCTCATCGGGGACAGCCTGTCCAGTACGGCGAGCACGTCCTGGTCGCGGTGCCACCAGGCCACGGAGTGCAACGGCCCGCCCTCGTCGGTCCGCATCCAGACAGCCGCTGCGGCCCCGAGCGTCTCGGCCGCGACCCGCACCAGCGCGCGCAGCAGACCCTCACCCTGGGCCTCCTGCTCGTCCGGCAACGCGGTCGCGGCAGCCGCGCCGACCTCGACGTACTGCGCAACGAGGAAGGACGGCCGGCCGGCGTCGTCCGGCACCATCGTGGCCGTACGGACCGCGTGCACCACGGTGCCGTCCGGGCGTACGAACCGCTTCGGCCCCGTCATGGCGGCCCGCTCGCCGGCGGCGAGCAGCCGGACCACGCCGAGGCTGTCGGCCTGGTCGTCGGGGTGCGTCACCACGGTGGTGGACTGGCCGGTGACGGCCGCCTCCGGCCGCCCCAGCATCCGGCACATCGCCGGGTTGACGCGCAGGTACCGCCCCTGGAGGTCCACCACCGACATCGGCGTCGGAGCTTCGGAGAACAGCGTCCGCAGCTGGAACTGGCCGAACCAGCCAGCCGGTGTGCCGTCGCTCATGTCCGCTGCCGGCTCTTGGCGCGGTACATCTCGCCATCGGCGCGCTCCAGCACCGCGGCCAGCCGGTCGCCGGGGACGGCGACCGCGACCCCCGAGGACCACGCGATCGGCGACAGGCCGAGCAACCGCTCCAGCAGGGCCTCGGCCCCGGCCCGGCCGGTCTGCCACAGGACGAGCACGAACTCGTCGCCGCCCTGCCTGCCGAGCAGGTCGGCCGGTCTCAGCACCGGACGCCACGCCGCGACCAGGTCGACCAGGATCTGGTCACCCCCGGCGTGCCCGACGGTGTCGTTGACGCGCTTGAACCCGTCGAGGTCGATGACCACGACGGTCACCTCCGAGCCGTCGCGCCGGGCTGTGGCGAGCAGCCGCTCGCCGTCGCGCTGCAGGCCGTCCCGGTTCAGCGCGCCCGTCAGCGGGTCGGTGACCGCCAGGCTCTCCAGCCGGCAGACCGTAATCGCGATGGCCTCGGCGGCGACCGCGGTGGTGAGGGCGGTGAGGAACCAGACGTTGACGGCGCCCGGGAACGGGTTGAACGCCAGCGCGCCGCCGAACGCCGCCACGATGGTCGCGACGTACGCCCGGGCCACCCGGCGGGAGAAGAAGAACGCGGCGAAGACGGGGACCCACACGTAGCTGATGGCCAGGCCCGCCGCGCCCTGCGGGGTCGCGGCGGCGGCCACGACGGACGTCACACCGGCCACTACCGCCAGCGAGATGACGTGCAGCCAGATGCGGTGCGAGGCGCACCACACCACCACGAGCAAGACCACCGCGATCACCGCGTTGACGGCGTTGAGCGCCACCGGCGCCTCGTCGCTCATGGGAGCCAGCGCTCCGGCGGCCGCCCCCAGGGCCGACACCGCGCACATCGTGGCCAGCATGCGGACCTCGTTGGGCCGCGGCCCGCGTCTCATGTGACCGGTCCCGTGGGCAGGGCCGTGCGCCCCCGGCGCAGCAGGTCCTGCTCGTGCGCCGCCAGCCAGCCGACGAAGGCGTCGGCTGGCAGCGGAACGCTCACGTGGTAGCCCTGCGCGACGTCACACCCCCAACCGCGGAGGACCTGCAGCGCCGGCGCGTCCTCGACGCCCTCCGCGACGATCTGCATGCCGAGCTCGTGGGTCAGGTCGATGGTGCTCCGGACGATGGCGGCGGAGCGCGGGTCGGACACGACGTCGCGCACGAAGCTGCGGTCGAGCTTGAGCTCCTGGACCGGCAGGGCCCGCAGGTAGCCCAGCGAGGAGTAGCCGGTGCCGTAGTCGTCGACGGACAGCCGGATCCCGAGGGCGCGCAGCGCCGACAGCACCTCCAGTGCGCGGTCGGCGTCAGCCATCAGCACATTCTCGGTGATCTCCAGGGTGAGCGCCTCGGCGGGCACCTCCCAGTCCGCGAGCGCCCGGGACATCGCACCGGGAAGGCGGCGGTCCTGCAGGTTGGAGGCGGACACGTTGACCGCAACGGTGAGCGCCGGATCGCTTCGCCGCCACGTGTGGAGGTCCCGCAGGGCCTCATTGACCACCCGTGTCACGACCGCGGGCATCAGCCCCGCCTGCTCCACGAGCGGCAGGAAGGCATCGGGGAACAGCAGGCCGCGAGTCGGGTGCTGCCAGCGCATCAGCGCTTCGGCACCGACGACCTGGCCGGTCCCGAGCTGCAGCTGGGGCTGGTAGTGCAGAACGAGCTGCTCGGTGTCGAGCGCGGCACGGAACTCCGCCAGCATCTCCATCCGCTGCCGCGCGCCGCCGTGCAGCACTGGGTGGAAGAGCACCGGCGACAGCCGCTGCCGCTTCGCCTCGTACATCGCGATGTCGGCCTGCTGCAGGAGGCGGTGCGACGACTGCCCGTGCTGCGGGTAGAGCGCGAGGCCGGTGCTGACATCGACGTGAAGCACCAGCCCGTCCAGGTCGAAAGGGACGGCCAGCGCGGCGGTCAGCGCCTCAGCCGTGGCCAGGGCCTGGATCTCGTCCGCCCCGGGGATCACGACCGCGAACTCGTCGCCTCCCATGCGGGCCAGCAGGCCGCCAGCGGGCATCCCTTCCATGAGCCGGCAGCCGACAAGCCGCAGCAGGTCGTCACCCACGGGGTGCCCAAAGCTGTCGTTGACCTCTTTGAAGCGGTCCAGGTCCAGCAGCAGGACGGCCGCCCTGGCTCCGCTCTGGGGTCGGCCGAGGGCCGCCTCGAGCTGCTCGAGGAAGCAGCGGCGGTTGGCCAGACCGGTGAGCTCGTCGGTACGGGCCTGGCGCTGGGCGTCGACGAGGGCGCGCTGCTCGCGGAAGGTGAGCGTGGTCCGCAGCAGCGCCACGGCGATGGTGCCGGCGGAGAGCACGGTGACGGGCAGCGCCTCGTGCACGAGCGTGACGCTGCTCCACACGAGCAGCCCGACCGCCACCGAGCCGAAGGCCAGCGGGCCGACGATCAGGTGCCAGCCCTCCACCGCGGCCGGGCGCCGCGGCGGGCTGGCCCACACCGCCGCCACCATCGAGACCACCCCGACCAGCCAGACGTCGTCGAGCCAGGTGCCGGGGGTGAAGGTGCCCTCGGCGATCTGCAGCAGGTAGACCAGGTCCGCCACCGCGAAGGTGGCCGTGCCGGCTCCCAGCAGCCACCACTGCACCCCCGGCCTCCAGCCGGAGGCCGCGAAGACGGCCACGACGGCCACGAGCAGCAGCAGGTCGGCGACCGGGTAGGCCAGGTTGACGACGACGGCCGCACGGCTGCCGTGAACGCCCTGCAGCAGCGGGACGAGCACGAACGCGACGGCGAGCGCCCCGGTGCCCAGGGCCGCCACCAGCCCGTCCAGCCACAGCGACGGGTGCCAGCGGACCAGCTGCTTGCGCAGCAGCAGGCCGACAGCGACGTACAGCGCGGGGTAGAGGGGGAGCCACAGCGCGTCGGCCAACGACGGGAACGGCTCTGGGGTCAGGTGCTGGACGACCGCGTAGTAGTAGGCGTTGCCGCACCCGTACAGGAACAGCCCGAGGGCGAACAGCCCGTAGGCGAGGCGGTCCTGCTCCGAGCTGCGCGCCCGTACGGCGACGAGGACGGCGCCGAGCAGGTAGCTGGCGTCCTGCAGCACCTCGTACGCCAGACCGGCGGTGAGCTCGTGCACAGCCGGGATGAGGGTTGCGAAGCTGACGGCCACCAGCACGACCAGCAGCGCCAGACCACAGGTCACCAGCGGCGGCGGCCGCTGCCGGTTCGCTGCTGGGTCCCGGGGCACCTTTGAAGCGTCGCGTCGAACTCGGTGCTCCTTGACCCGTTTTGCGCAAGATGGCCACGCGGGACCAGGCGTAACTAGTCATCCCGGCAACCGATCTAGTCGCCTCGGTCCGGCGGCAGGAGAACCGCATCGGCCAGCGAAGACAGAGGCTCCTACCAGTTTGGAGCCCCCATGCGCGTCCGTATGACCCTTGCCGTGCTCGTCCCGACCGTCGCCGCTGTCCTGATCGGCGGCACCGCGGCCGCCGCCCCGGCGAGCACGCCAGCAGCCAGTGGCGTGTCCGTGCCCCCCACCGCGTGCCAGGTGCAGGCGCTGCTCGGGGTGAAGAACGTCAAGGAGTGCGAATCCGGCAGCTTCTAGCCGCACCGCTGTCCGGCCGGGCCAGCCGCCCACTCCGAGATCTACGAGTGGCGGAGCAACACGAGCAGGTCGGAGAGCAGGTCGGTCGCAGAGGCCGCGGGCGCGACACCTTCGGCGACCGCGTAGATCGAGCCGCCGTCCACCACCGCCAGCGCGAGCTGGGCGGTCTTGCGGTCAGCCGGTAGCTCGCCCCGGGCCAGGACCTCCTGCACGAGCCGGAGGAGCTCCTCGTTGTAGGCGTGCACGATCGGACGCAGCCGTTCGTGCCGGCCGGCCTCGAGGTAGCGCTCGTACATCGCCATGACCCCACCGGCGTGCGACGCGGAGGCCTGCGCCGGCCGGGCCGTCGCGATCTCGAGCACCGCCGCGGCCACCTCCCGTGGGGTCAGGCGGGCCGGCGTCCGGTCGACGAGGCCCTGTGCCGCGTTGCGCCAGCTGTCGGTGACGCGCTGCAGGGCCTCCTGCGTCAGGTCGGCGAGCGAGGCGAAGTAGTAGGTGGTCGCCGCCAGCGGCAGCTCGGCCCGGGCCGCGACGGCGCGGTGGCTGATCGCCGTGATCCCGCGCTCGACCAGCAGGCTCGTGGCCGCGGCGATGAGGGCCTCGCGGCGGTGCTGGCCGCGGGTGGACCGGCCCCGCGACTGAGGGTGCACGTCAGTCGAGGACACCCGGCAAGTCTGGCACGCACGGACCACCCGGCCGCAGCGGCCCCTCATGCGCGCCGCACCCAAACGCGGGCGCCGGGACGCGACCGCGACTTCATGTGTCGGCTCAGCGCAGCTCCTGCGTGAGCGCCGGCCAGACGTGCGGGTCGTGACCCGGCACCAGGCGGTAGCCCTTCTCGGCCGCGATCGCCTTCAGTCGCCGGAGGGGTTCGAGGCTGGCCTCGGGCGGCACGCCGATGGTGCCGCCGATCGCGCGCTCCTCGTCGAGGTTTTCCTGCAGGTCCGCGGCGTCGAAGGCGAACACGAATCCGCCCCCGCCGGCGAGGTCGACGACGAAGCTCTGGTGCCCGGGTGTGTGGCCCGCGGTGAGCACCGCCGTCACACCGGGCGCGATCTCGGTGTCGCCGGTGGCCTGCACCCAGCGCAGCCGCGGGTCGTCCACGTCGACCCGGAAGATGCCGTGCCCCTCGGCGCCCGGGTCGTGCAGGGCGTAGGTCAGCTCCGCCGCCTGCACGTGCACCGGCACGCCGCCGGCGGCGAACTGCCCGACGCCGCCGGCGTGGTCGTGGTGCAGGTGCGACAGCGCAACAGCGGCGACGTCCTCGAGGGCCAGCCCGACCTCCTCGAGAGCGGCCTCGAGCGGGTGCCCGTCCCCCTCGGGCAGGAACGCCTCGAAGTCGCCGCCCACCGGGTGGAACCGGCTGCGCAGCACCGGGTCCCGCAGCAGCGCGGGGTTGTAGCCGGTGTCGAGCAGCACCCAGCCGTCCCCGGTGTCGAGCAGCACGGCCGGCACCGGCTCCCGGATCCGGGCGGCCGGGTCCGCCCCGTGCAGCGAGTAGGCCAGCGGCAGCTCCGCCCAGCCGAGCGTCAGCGGGACGACCCGCCGTACCCCGGTCACCGCGCGATGCGGGGGTCCGCGGCGGCCTGCAGCAGGTCGACGATCGAGTTGACGACGACGTACAGCGCCCCCAGCACGAGGGTCACGCCGGCGATGGCCGGGAAGTCCGCCCGCGGGATGCTCTGCACGACGTACAGCCCGATGCCGGGCCAGGCGAAGACCGACTCCAGGACGACGACCGCGGCGAACATCAGGCCGACCTGGATACCGGCCATCGACAGCGCCGGGCCGGCCGAGTTCCGCAGGCCGTGCCGGGTCAGCACCCGCAGGTCGCGTAGGCCCTTGGCGCGGGCCGTGCGGGCGTGGTCGGCCTGCAGGTTGGTGAGCAGCGCGCTCCGCAGGCTGCGGGCGATCCCGACCGCCGGGCCGAGCGCCAGGCAGACCGCCGGCATGACCAGGTGCCGCACCGCGTCCGTGAAGACATCGAACCGGGTGTGCAGCAGCGCATCGACCGTCAGCAGTCCGGTGGGCCCGGTCGGGGCGTCAAAGAACGCCGACCTGCCCGTGGCCGGCAGCCAGCCGAACTGCCGGTAGAACAGCAGGATCCCCAGCAG
>JAOPVD010000376.1 GCA_025966295.1 Frankiales bacterium
TCGAGGTCGGGAGCGGCCTCCAGCTTCGCGCGCAGCTCGACGAGCGACAGCAGCTGGTCGACGAACCACGGGTCGATGCCGGTGGCCGCGTTCACCTGCTCGGGGGTCGCTCCCAGGCGCAGCGCCAGCTCCACGGCGTGCAGCCGCCCGTCCGTGGGGACCGCGGCGAGCGCCAGCGCCTCGGCGACGTCGGCGGTCGCGTCCGGCTCGACCCAGAACGCCGACTGCGTCGCCTCGAGCGAGCGCATCGCCTTCTGCAGCGCCTCGATGAAGGAGCGGCCGATGGCCATGGCCTCGCCGACGCTCTTCATCGTGGTCGTCAGCTCGTGGTCGGCGCCGGGGAACTTCTCGAACGCGAACCGCGGGATCTTCACGACGACGTAGTCCAGGCTCGGTTCGAAGGCCGACGGCGTCTCGCGGGTGATGTCGTTGGGGATCTCGTCGAGGGTGTAGCCGATCGCCAGCTTGGCGGCGATCTTCGCGATCGGGAAGCCGGTGGCCTTCGAGGCCAGCGCGCTCGACCGCGAGACGCGCGGGTTCATCTCGATGACGATGATCCGGCCGTCGTCGGGGTTGACCGCGAACTGGATGTTGCAGCCACCGGTGTCGACGCCGACCGCCCGGATGACGTCGATGGAGATGTCCCGCAGCCGCTGGTACTCGCGGTCGGTCAGGGTCATCGCCGGCGCGACCGTGATGGAGTCGCCGGTGTGGACCCCGAGCGGGTCGAGGTTCTCGATGGAGCAGATGACGACGACGTTGTCGTTCTTGTCGCGCATCAGCTCCAGCTCGTACTCCTTCCAGCCCAGGATGGACTCCTCGAGGAGCACCTCGGTGGTGACCGAGGCCTGCAGCCCGCCGCCGCCGATGCGCCGCAGGTCGGCCTCGTCGTAGGCGATGCCGCCGCCGGCCCCACCCATCGTGAACGACGGCCGCACGACCACCGGGTAGCCGAGGTCCTGGACCGCCGCCAGGAGCTCGTCCGTGGTGTGGCAGACCGCGGAGCGGGCGCTCTCGGCGCCGATCGACTCGACGACCTCCTTGAACGCCTGCCGGTCCTCGCCCTTGCGGATCGCCTCGACGTCGGCGCCGATCAGCTCGACGCCGTACTGCTCCAGGATGCCGGCCTCGTGCAGGGCCATCGCGGCGTTCAGAGCGGTCTGGCCACCGAGGGTCGGGAGCAGCGCGTCGGGGCGCTCCTTCGCGATCACCTTGGTGACGAACTCGGGCGTGATGGGCTCGATGTAGGTGGCGTCGGCGAACTCCGGGTCCGTCATGATGGTGGCCGGGTTGGAGTTGATGAGCGTCACCCGCAGGCCCTCGGCCTTGAGGACGCGGCAGGCCTGGGTGCCGGAGTAGTCGAACTCGGCGGCCTGGCCGATCAGGATCGGCCCCGAGCCGATGACCAGGACGTGCTTGAGGTCTTCGCGCCGCGGCACGTCAGGCTCCCATCAGGTGCGCGAACTGATGAAACAGCCCGGTGGCGTCGTGCGGCCCGGGGGCCGCTTCGGGGTGGTACTGCACGGAGAAGGCGCGGGCGTCGAGGCAGCGCAGGCCCTCCACCACGTTGTCGTTGAGGTCGACGTGGCTCACCGCCACCCGGCCGTACGGCGAGTCGATGGGCGTGCCGTCGGTGGGGGCGTCGACCGCGAAGCCGTGGTTGTGGCTGGTGACGTGCACCCGGCCGGTGGCGAGCTCCTGCACCGGCTGGTTCACGCCGCGGTGGCCGTAGCGGAGCTTGTAGGTGCCCAGCCCCAGGGCCCGGCCCAGGATCTGGTTGCCGAAGCAGATGCCGAACAGCGGCACGTCGGCGGCCAGCACGGCCTGGGCGGCCGCCACCGGGCCGTCGGTGGTCGCCGGGTCACCGGGGCCGTTGGAGAAGAAGACGCCGTCGGCGCCGAGGGCGAGCAGCTGCTCGCCGGTGGTCGTCGCCGGCAGCACGTGCACCTCGCAGCCCTGCTGCGCGAGGTACCGCGGCGTGGCGGCCTTGATCCCGAGGTCGAGGGCGGCGACGGTGAAGCGCTTGTCCCCCACCGCCGGCACGACGTACGGCTTGTCGGTCGTGACCTCGTGGGCCAGGTCGGCCCCCACCATCTGCGGGCTGGCGAGGACCTTGGCGAGCACGTCGTCGGCGATGTGGTCACCGGAGAAGATCCCGACGCGCATGGCGCCGCGCTCCCGCAGGTGCCGGGTGAGAGCGCGGGTGTCGATGCCGCTGATGCCGACGACGCCCTGCCGCTCGAGCTCCTCGGCAAGGGTGCGGGAGCTGCGCCAGTTGGAGCGCACCCGACTCGGGTCGCGGACGACGTAGCCGCTCACCCAGATCCGGGAGGACTCCGGGTCCTCGTCGTTGACGCCGGTGTTGCCGATGTGCGGCGCCGTCATCACCACGACCTGGCGGTGGTACGACGGGTCGGTGAGGGTCTCCTGGTAGCCGGTCATGCCGGTGTTGAAGACGGCCTCCCCGAAGGTCTCCCCGACGGCGCCGTACGCCTCGCCGCGGAAGGTCCGGCCGTCCTCGAGGACCAGGACAGCGGGGGTGGTCATGTGGCCTCCACAGGCAGAACAGCGGTGATGGCGTCACGCAGGCGCGCGTGAGCCGAGTGGTCGTCGGCGCGGAAGGCGCTCGCGAGCGTGCGCTCTCCGAGCCGCCAGGTGATGACCAGCATGCCGCCGCTGACGACCTTGCCGGCGAGCGCCTGCTCGACCGACACCGCGACGATGCTGGCGAGCGGCACGAACACCACCGGCAGGTCGTCCCGGACGACGTGCACGCCGTCGTCGGCGACGACCAGCTCGGCGGTCGCCCGGTCCGACAGGTGGTGCACGGCGATCCGGTCCAGCCAGTCGTCGGCGCTGGTGGTGCCGACGAACAGCCCCGCGGTGCCGGCCACGAGAACGCGCGCGTCCCCGGCGGCGACCGGGGGCCTAGGGACATCGGCCTGGCGACGCAGCCGGCCCCGCCAGCCCTTGAGCATCAGCGCGTAAAAGACGGCAGCGAACAGCAGGGTGCCGAGAGTCAGGAGAATCCGGTCCATCAGGCGGGCTTGCCCTCCAGCACGGTCGGGACGCCGCGCAGGAAGGTGGCGCGGACCCGGGCGGGCAGGTCGTGGCCGGCGAAGGGCGTGTTGCGGCTGCGGGAGGCCATCGCCGCCGGGTCGACGACCCAGCGGGCACCGGGGTCGACGAGGACCACGTTGGCCGGCTCGCCGACGGCCAGCGGCCGGCCGTGGCCGTCCAGCCGACCGATGCGGGCGGGGGTCTCGCTCATCCGGTCCGCGACCTGCCGCCAGGTGAGCCGCCCGGGCTCGACCATCGTCTGCGCGACCACGGACAGCGCGGTCTCGAGGCCGGTCATGCCCATGGCGGCCGCCCCCCACTCGGTCTCCTTGTCCTCCAGGGCGTGCGGCGCGTGGTCGGTGGCGACGGCGTCGATGGTGCCGTCGGCCAGGCCTTCCCGCAGCGCGTCGACGTCGTGCTGCGTGCGCAGTGGGGGGTTCACCTTGAAGGTCGGGTCGTAGCTGTGGGCACAGTCGTCGGTCAGCAGCAGGTGGTGCGGCGTGACCTCGGCGGTGACGTCCCAGCCCTTGGCCTTGGCCCAGCGGATCAGCTCGACACTGCCCGAGGTGGAGACGTGGCAGACGTGCAGCCGGCCGCCGACGTGACCGGCGAGCAGGCAGTCGCGGGCGATGATGGCCTCCTCGGCGACCGCCGGCCAGCCGGTGAGCCCCAGCAGGCTGCTGTTGAGGCCCTCGTTCATCTGCGCGCCGTCGGTGAGCCGGGGCTCCTGGGCGTGCTGGGCGATGACGCCGTCGAACGCCTTGGCGTACTCGAGGGCCCGCCGCATCAGGGAGGCGTCGCTCACGCACTTGCCGTCGTCGGAGAAGACCCGGACGCGGGCGGCCGAGTCGGCCATCGTGCCGAGCTCGGCCATCTCCTTGCCCTCGAGCCCGACCGTCACGGCGCCGACCGGGAACACGTCGCAGTGGCCAGCCTCCTGGC
>JAOPVD010000324.1 GCA_025966295.1 Frankiales bacterium
ACCCGGGCCCGGCTGGCCGGGCTGTCCGCGACGCCGGGGGGCGCCTCCTGCGGGGCCTCGGCCGCCGCGCCGGCGACGACGGGGACGGCCGCGGGCACGTCCTGGTCGAGCACGTCGGCGACGATGACGGTGACGTTGTCCGGTCCGCCGCCCTTGAGGGCCAGCTGCACCAGCCGGTCGACGCTGGCCTGCGGGTCGGGGACGAGCAGCGCCTCGCGGAGCGTGTCCAGGCTGCCGACCGGACCGGTCAGGCCGTCGCTGCACACCAGATAGCGGTCGCCGGGACGGGCCTCGCGCACCGACAGGTCCAGCTCGACGTCGTCGCGGCCGTCCAGCACGCGGGTGATGACCGAGCGCTGCGGGTGGGTGCTCGCGTCGGCCTCGGTGATGCGCCCCTCGTCGACGAGGGTCTGCACCAGCGTGTGGTCGTGGGTGATCTGGGTGAGCTCGCCGTCGCGCAGCAGGTAGCACCGCGAGTCGCCGACGTGCAGCAGCCCGACCCGGGCGCCCGAGAACAGCAGCGCGACGAGCGTGGTGCCCATGCCCTGCAGGGCGCCGTCGGCCGCCACCATGTCACGCAGGTGGGCGTTGGCCGAGTGGGCGGCGGCCTGCAGGGCCGCCAGCAGGTCGGCGCCGGGCGCGTCGTCGTCGAGTGGCGCGATGCTGGCGATGGCCACCGCGCTCGCGACCTCGCCCGCGGCGTGGCCCCCCATGCCGTCGGCGACGGCGAGCAGCCGCGGCCCGGCGTAGACGGAGTCCTCGTTCCCGGTCCGGAGCAGACCGGCGTGCGACCGCGCGGCGAACCGAAGCGCCAGGGTCATGGGCGCAGCTCCATCACGGTCTTGCCGATCCGGATGGGCGTGCCGACCGGTACGGCGGTCGGCCGGCTGACCTTGCTGCTGCCCAGGTAGGTGCCGTTGGTGGAGCCCAGGTCCTCCAGGGACCAGCCGTCGGCGGTCGGCACCAGCCGGGCGTGCTTGTTGCTGGCGTAGTCGTCGGTGAGCACCAGCGTGGAGTCGTGCGCCCGGCCCAGCGTCACCGGGGCGTCGGCCAGCGTGACGGTGGTGCCCTGCAGCGACCCCTCGGTGACGACCAGCCGGCGGGCGGTGCCCTTCTTCCGCACCGGCTTCGGGGTCTTCACCGGCTTCGGGGCCTTGCCGGCCAGCGGCGGGGCGGCCGGCTTCGGGGGCGTGCCGAACAGGTCCGCGCGGATGGTGCGCACCGTGAGCAGCACGAAGACCCAGAGCAGGGCCAACAGGCCGTACTTGACCACCGCAACCACCAGGGCGCTGCCCATCAGCGTCCCGACCGGTAGACGAGCTCGGAGCTGCCGACCGAGATCCGGTCGCCGTCGGTGAGGGTCACGGCCTGCACCCGCTGGCCGTTCACGCGGGTGCCGTTGGTCGAACCCAGGTCGTGCAGCTCCACCCGGTCCTCGACCACCCGGAGCTCGGCGTGCCGACGCGAGACGCCGGTGTCGGGCAGCATCAGGTCGGCCTCGGCGCCGCGGCCGAGCACCACGGTGCCGGCGAGCGGCACGCTGCGGTCGCCGTCGCGCAGGTGCGGTCCGTCGTCGGCGGCGTGCACCGGCTCCGGCAGGTCGCCCGCCACGACCGCGCTGCGCACCTGGAACGCCCCGGTCTGCAGCCCCTCGACCTCCTCGAGGACGACCTCGACCGGGCCCACGAACGACCACCCGCGTTCCTGGGCCGACTCCGAGACCATCGCGGCGAGCTCGGCGCGCAGGGGCTCGTCGTACTCGCGGAGCCGGTCGGCATCGGACGGCCCCAGCTCGACGACGTAGCTGTTCGGGACGAGCACCCGGCCGGCGGCGACGATGGCCTTCTTGTCCTCCGCCTCCCGGGTCAGGGCGGCGGCCACCTCGACCGGTTCGACCCAGCCGCCGAACGCCCGGGCGAAGGCGCCCTGAACCAGGCCTTCGAGTCGACGCTCGAAGCGCTGCAGGACACCCACGTCGATTCACCTTCCCTCGTCACGGTGATCGTATCCGCGACCTGGGTCAGGCCCCTGCTAACGTGGTCGCGCACACTCGGGCGAGTGGCGGAATGGCAGACGCGCACGGTTCAGGTCCGTGTGTCCGAAAGGACGTGGGGGTTCAACTCCCCCCTCGCCCACACATCACCTCTTGGCTGGCCAGCAGTTTTGGTCAGCGGGGCTCCGCATCGCGGGCTCCAGGCATCACCGCGGCATCGCGTGATCTTGGAGGAGCGCCCCACGGCGAGTCCCCGCGTGCCTGACGCGCACCGTCGCGCAGCGCGTGGCACAGCGCGAGAGCGATGCCGTGCGGGCCCGTACCTGCCAGCGTGAGCCGGGCGGCTCCCCTCGGCACGAGCACCGCACGAGGGGGACCGGGACCGGCTCACGCTGCCACCTGTCAGGTCGGACGAAGAAATACGGGGACCGCCGTAGGAACGGGTGCCCTGTCTGCCCCGCCGGGGAGTACTGAGACGCTCAGGGCGTGGGCTGCCGAGGCGGCAGAACCGGCGTGCGGCCGAGCTCCGACTTCGCGACCGAGCGCACGTGCACCTCGTCCGGCCCGTCGAACAGGCGCATCGCGCGGTGCCACCCGTACATCGCGGCGAGCGGTGTGACGTCCGTGACGCCCGCGCCACCGTGGACCTGGATGGCGCGGTCGATGACGTTCGTGACGGCACGAGGGACCGCGACCTTCGCCATGGCGACGAGGTCCTTGGCCCCCTTGTTGCCCTGGGTGTCGATGATCTGGCACGCCTGGTGGCACAGCAGCCTCGCCTGCTCGATCTCGATCCGCGACTCGGCGATCTGCTGCTGCACCACTCCCTGCTCCGCGAGCGGCCGGCCGAACGCGACGCGGTGCTGGGCGCGCTCGACCATCAGCGCGAGGGCGCGCTCGGCCGCTCCGAGGGCGCGCATGCAGTGATGGATCCGGCCAGGCCCGAGCCGGGCCTGGGCGGCGGCGAACCCGCCGCCCTCCTCACCGATGACGTTGCTGACGGGGACGCGGACGCCGTCGAAGCGCACCTCGGCGTGACCGTGCTGGTCGTGGTGGCCGAACACCGGCAGGTCGCGCACGACCGTCACGCCAGGGGTGTTGCGGGGGACGATGACCATCGACTGCTGGCGGTGGGTCGCGGCCGTCGGGTCGGTCTTCCCCATGACGATGAGTACGGCGCAGCGCGGGTCCATCGCGCCGCTGGTCCACCACTTGCGCCCTGTGATGACGTAGTCGTCGCCGTCACGCTCGATCCGCGTGGCGATGTTGGTGGCGTCGCTGCTCGCGACGTCGGGCTCGGTCATCGCGAAGGCGGACCTGATGTGCCCAGCCAGCAGCGGCTCGAGCCAGTCACGCTTCTGCTCCGCGGTTCCCAACAGGTGGAGCAGCTCCATGTTCCCGGTGTCCGGGGCCTGGCAGTTGATCGCCTCCGGGGCCAGGTCGTTGGTCCAGCCCGACATCTCGGCGATCGGGGCGTACTCCAACTGCGTCAGGCCCGACTCGGACGGCAAGAACAGGTTCCACAGGCCCTGGTCCTGCGCCTGCTTCTTGAGCTGCTCGACGACGGGTGGGACGACGTGGTCGTCAGGACCGGCCTGGCGCCGGTGGGCCAGGTACTCCGCCTCCGCCGGCAGCACGTGCTCTCGCATGAAGGCCAGCATGCGTTCCTGCAGCTCCACGGCATGGGCCGAGGGAGCAGCGAGCGAGGTGTTCGAGCGGGAGCCGTTCACGGCGTCCTCCAGTGGGTCGGTGGTCGAGCAAGGCACGGCGGGGATGAGCGGGTGTCGTGTCACGGGGTAGTTCCCAGAGCGGCGTGTCCACGCTCGACCAGGTGCGGGACCATGTCGCCGAGGCCCTCGAAGCCCTCACCGACCGTCATGCCCTGCTGGGACCGGAAGTGGATCCCCTCGAAGATGGCCGCGATCTTGTAGAAGGCGAAGCCCAAGTACCAGGCAAGGCCACTCAGGTCGCGCCCGGTGCGTTCGGCGTAGCGCTCAAGCAGGTGTACGCCGCCCGGGAAGCCGGCGACATCACCGGGCACCGCAGCCACCGGGCTGTCGAGACCGGCCAGGCCGTCCCACCAGACGACCGTGGAGGCGAGGTCGGCCAACGGGTCGCCGAGGGTCGCCATTTCCCAGTCGAGGACGGCCTGGACCCGACCCGTGGCCAGGTCGACGACCACGTTGTCGAGCCGGTAGTCGCCGTGGACGACGGCCGCGCCCTGACTGGCGGGCAGCGAGCCGGCCAGCCGCTGCGCCAGCCGTTCGAGCTCGGGCAGCTCCCGGCTGTGTGACGATTTGAGCTGGCGCGACCAGCGACGCAACTGCCGCTCCAGGTAGCCCTCCGGCCGTCCCAGCCCACCCAGCCCCACCTGCTCAGGGTCGATCCGGTGCAGGCGCACCAGGACGTCGACCAGTTCGTCCGCCAGTGCGTTCGCGGCAGCAGCGTCCAGCCGCTCGAGCTGCGACCGGTGCCGCAGCACCTGCCCGTCGGCGAACTCCATGATGTAGAACGGCGCCCCGATGACGTCCCGATCGGCGAGCAGCAGGGGCCGCGGGACGGGCACGTCGGTGGGAGACAGGGCCGCGAGCAGCCGATGCTCGCGGCTCATGTCGTGGGCGGTCTCGAGCACGTGGCCGAGGGGTGGCCGACGTAGGACCCAGCGGTCCCGACCGTCCGTGAGCACGTACGTCAGGTTGGACCGGCCGCCCTCGACCAGCTGCGCGGAGAGCGGGCCGTGCAGCAGCTCGGGCAGCACCTGGCGCAGGTGCGCCTCCAAGGCTGCCAGGGGCAGCCCAGGAGGACCGTCCGCCGTGGCGGACGGTGCGTCCGACCCTTTGCTGGTCACGGTCCGCCACCGGAGTGGAAGACGGGTCGGTGCTGCAGGAGTAGGGCAGCCTTCATGGCCTGTGTTTCTCTCTCTCGGGGGATCGAAGATGCCGGGCGAGACGGCGCGCGTCCTCCCTGCTCGACTGATCAGCCGCGAAGCTCGCGGCGCAAGATCTTGCCGGTGACGGTCTTGGGCAGCTCGTCGATGATCTCGACCTGGCGCGGGTACTTGTAGGCCGCCATCCGCTCCTTGCAGTGGGCGATGAGCTCCTCCGGCGTCACCTGCGCGCCGTCCCTGACGCTGACGAAGGCCTTGACGGTCTCGCCACGCTTCTCGTCCGGCACCCCGACCACGGCGGACTCCCGGACGGCGGGGTGCTCGGCGAGGACGTCCTCGACCTCGCGCGGCCAGACCTTGTAGCCGGACGCGTTGATCATGTCCTTCTTGCGGTCGACGATGAACACCCATCCGTCGGGGTTCATGAAGCCGACGTCGCCGCTCAGGAGCGCCCCGCCGGGAAGGCTGGCCGCGGTCTCGTCTGGCTTGCCCCAGTAGCCGGCGATGACCTGGGGTCCGTCGGCGACGATCTCGCCGACCTCGCCGAGGGGGAGATCCTGTCCGTCGTCGGACTGGATGCGGACGATCGTGCTGGGGACGGGGACGCCGACCGCCAGCGCTCCGGAGGTCGGATCGACGGGTGAGGGCGAGCCGAACGGCGTCAACGTCATGGGACTGGTCGTCTCGGTCAGCCCGTACGCGTTGTGGACCTGCTTGCCGGTAGCGGCCAGGAAGGCCTGCTCGGCCGTGGGTGAGATGGCTGCCCCGCCGGAGTAGACGGACGTAAAGGAGCTGAAGTGGTCCTTCGTGAACTGCGGCGAGCCCAGCAGTGCGTTGAACGCGGTGATCGCTCCAATGGTGCACGTCGGCCGGTGCTCCAGGAGAGCGTCCAGGACCACCTGCGGCTCGAAGCGGTACGCCAGCACGAGGGGCATCGGCGCCAGCAGGCTGACCGCGATGTGCCCGATCAGGCCGGTGATGTGGAACAGCGGCGCGATCCCGAACACCGACCCGCCCGGCGAGAAGCGGGCCCAGTCCCGGTACACGCCGGCGGTGAAGACGACGTTGCGGTGGGTATTCATTGCGCCCTTTGGCACGCCCGTGGTGCCGGAGGTGTAGGTCAGGAACGCGACGTCGTCCGCAGCCAACTGGACCGGCGGCGGCACCTGACCCCGGTGCTGCTCAAGCAGCTCCGAGAGGTCCGTCGTCCCCTCGTGGCGCTGCCGGGTGACGCCCTTGAAAAGCCGCTCGTCGTTGCGGGACTGGTACTCCAGCTCGCTGGTCGTCAGGACCAGTTGCACGTCGGTGTCGGGGACCACGCCCCGGGCGACCTCGTCGTACAGCGTCTCCAGGCACACCAGCACCTTGGCGCCGGAGTCGCGGAGCAGGTACGACAGCTCCCGCGTGCGGCTCATCGGGTTGATCGACACCATCACCCCGCCGGCCTTCCAGGTCCCGATCATGCAGACGAGGAACTGCGGGACGTTCTGCAGGTAGACCGCAAGCCGGTCACCGGCGGTGAACCCGTTCGCCAGCAGCGCAGCGGCCAGGGCATCACTTTTCTCGTCGAGCTCCTGGCGGGTCAGGACGCCGTCGAAGTACTTGATCGCGACGCCGGCAGGGTCGGCCGCCAGCCCCGCTTTGAACATCGAGAGAGCGTCGGCGTGCTCGGGCTGCATGTCGGACGGCTGGTCGCGGTAGAGGCCGAGCCATGGACGATCGTCGTAGGCGCTCACGCGGATCTACTTGACCACGATCGGGTTGACCGGTGAGCCGCTGCCTTTGGCGACCTTCAAGGGCGCAGCCGCGTAGAAGAACGCGTACTGACCGTCCTCGGCGCAGTCCTCCGCGAGCTTCTCCAGGTCGGCGATCTCGGTCAGGGTGACCCCGAGGTTGCGCATCAGGGCGTTGTGCAGGACCAGCGCCACGCCGTTGTTGGGGTCGAAGGTGACCTCGTTGGCGATCGTGTCGGTGACCAGGTTCGGGATCTCCATGTCGGCGAACCACTGCACGAGCTCGGGGCTGTAGACGAGCCCCGGCTCGCAGAACCCCTCGTAGAACTTCTCACCGAGGTCGAAGAACAGCTGCAGGTAGTTCGTGCGGATGATCAGGATGTCCCGCTTGCGCAGCTCCACGCCCTGGGCCTTCGCGCAAGCCAGGAGGTCCTCGTGCGTGAACGTCTCGGCGGGCTCGAGGGTCCGCTTGTTCCGGAAGCGAGCCATGTCCAGCAGCACCGCACGACCCACGACGCCGCGCTGGGCGATCGGTTCGACGCTCGCCTTGTCAAGACCGCCGATGGTGGTGCGGGCGTCGTAGCCGTTCCAGATCTGGCCGTCGAACCAGACGTGCCCGAGGCCGTCGTACTGGGTCGAGCCCTGCAGGAAGGCGTTGATTTTGTCGTCCGCGTAGTGGAGGCCCCCCGGGAAGGCCGGCCCCTTGCCACCCTCGTCCCAATCGCCCTCGTCGAGGATCTGCGTGCGCTCGGCCGGCGTGCGGCCCGGCCACACCGGGTCACCCTTCGGGTCGCCGATGAGGCGCTGCAGCGTGAAGACCTTGCCCGTCTGGATGAGCTGGGCGGCCGCCAGCACCTGCTCGGGCCCCAGGTAGTTCAGGGCGCCGACCTCGTCGTCCGGGCCCCACTTGCCCCAGTTGCTGGGTGCATCCTTCAGCACCTCGCCGACGGCGGGAACGGTGACTTCGGTCATGAGTTCTCCTTCAAGGAAGTTGTACCCGGCGGCAGCCGAGTGAGTGGGGAACGACAGGGTCGTGGTGCGAGCGGGGGAGGCCTCGGCGGGGTCACCCGTCCGGTAGGACGGGCGGGGGGAGACGGGCTGATCAGGTGCGTGGGGGCAGGACCTTGCGCTGCTGCAGCACCCGGATCCAGTGCCGGAACGACTCCTCGGTGTCCCACGTGTCGGTGAACCCGGCCTGCTTGATCTTCACCGTGCTGACGAAAGCGAGCGGCGGATTGTCGGTGGCGCCGTAGACGAAGCAGAAGTCGGCGTAGTGGTGCGACTCGCCGAGCAGTTCCTGAATGCTGATCTTGCGCAGGCCGTGCTTGTCGACGATGCGGTCCCAGACGTCCGCCTTCGACGGCAAGAACTCCGCCATGCTCAGCGGCTCGTCGGGGCCGACCTCAACGCCGAGCTCCTCGGCCAGCGCGGGCCAGAGGTCGTGCCACTCGAAGACCTCGCCGTTGGTGAGGTTGAAGTGCTGGCCGTCCGCCTCGGGGGCATCCGCTGCCCAGTGGATGGCGTTCGCGACCAAGCGGGTGTCGACCGCTTCCCAGACGAAGGGGGGACCGCCTGGGAAGGAGAAGGGCCGGCCCTCCTCCTTGCAGATCGCGGCGTACGCGCCGATCACCGGCGGCAGGTTCATCACGACGCCGTAGTTGGGGCCGACGATGAGCTGCGGACGGAAGATGGTGTAGCGCAGGCCCCGCTCGGCAGCCTTCTGCTTGAGGTAGTCCTCCTGAAGCCAGTAGAAGTTGGCGTGCTCGTCGCGGGGATAGCGCTCGCGCGCCGGTACGCGCATCGGGTGGACGTGGATGCCGTACGCCTTCGTCCCCTGCAGCAGCGTCACGTGCTGCAGGGCGTCATCGCCGGACAGCGGCTCCACGAGGTTGCGCAGCATCGTCATGTTGGTCTGCATCTGGTCCTCGTCGGTCCATCCCGCGACCAGACCGGGCTTCTCGTAGACCGCGGTGTAGACCAGGTGGGTCACGTCCTTGACACCGCTGAAGGCCTGCTTGCACGCGGTCTCGTCCTGCAGATCGACCGATAAGTGCGTGAACGGCTTGTCACTGAAGATCTCGGGCTTGCGTCGGGACACGGCCACGACGTCCCAGCCGTCCTCGAGGAACCGGTCGACGACCGCGGCTCCGACCAGACCGCTGGCACCCGCGACGAGCACGGTGTTCGGCATTGGCGACTCCTTTCGACAGCAGGGGGAGCGGCGCATCGGCTGCGCAAGGGTCGAGAGAACGGCACAGCAGCTGCCCTACGGCCGCCGGTTGCCCGAAGCTGAGGCAGCCAAGTGAGCGAGCGAGCGTTCGCTCGGCTTTCGTATGACGCGGCACACACTCGGGGATCCTCCGAGCGCTGTCAACACCTCAGAAGCAGCCGATTGCCCTCAGGCGGCTTCTTCAGATATCCTGAACAGGCCTCGGGGCGGTCAGCATCTCCGTCTCCATTGACGCGCGTCCACTGGACTCCTACGGTCCCCCCAACGAGGTCGTGTGAGCGTCTACTCGCCAAGCACCAACGGGCTGAACCAGCACGTGCGAAGACGCCAGTTCAGCAACTCTGTTGCCGACATGGAAGACAACAGCCCGTAGCCACAACGAGGCGGACCCGGATGACGCGTGAGACTGGACAAGCACATGAGCACGGGCTCGCCCTCGGACAGACCGTCCGCCAGTTGCGGTCCGAACGGGGGCTGAGTCTGCGGGCGCTCGCTGAGCTGCTGCAGGTCAGCCCCGCGACCGTCAGCGCCATGGAGAACGGGAAGACAGGGATCTCCGCGGAGCGCATCGCACGCTTGGCCGAGGAGTTCGGCGTTCCCGTGGAGCGGATGTTCGCCTTCGCCCACGTCGGCGAGACAGCTGAGCAGCCGGCAGGGCCGGCACACCCCAGCGCCCCGGACATCCCGGGTGGCGGGCACGGCGCCACTCGGGCGCGGCTCAAAGGCCCGGACTGGCGCAGTTACGCTCCGCTCGACCTGGGCGCCGCGCTCAGTGGCGCGTTGTCCTCCTTCTTGGAGTTCGGCTACCACGGCGCCACCATGCGCACCATCGCGGAACGGGCCAACCTGTCGGTGCCCGGGCTCTACCACTACTACTCGAGCAAGCAGGAGATGCTCGTCGCGCTGCTCGATCTCACGATGAAGGACCTGCGCGTGCGTTCTCTGCGGGCGCGCGATCAGGGCCACGACCCTGTTGAGCGCTTCGCCTTGCTGGTCGAGTGTCTGGCGCTCTATCACACGCACCGCCAGCAGCTCGGCTTCGTCGGCGCCAGCGAGATGCGGAGCCTGGCACCTGACGCTCGCCGCCGAGTCGCCGCGATGCGACGCGACCTGCAGTGCATGGTGGACCACGAGGTCGAACAGGCGGTGTTGTCAGGCGAGTTCAAGACGACGAGACCCTGTGAAGCGGCGCGAGCCGTCGTCACCATGTGCACGGCCCTGCCCCAGTGGTTCCGGGACACCGGGCCCTCGACCGCAGAGCAGATCGCGGCGCAGTACGTCGACTTCGCGCTCGATCTCGTCCAGTGCGTCCCCGAGCGGCGCGGCCGCCCGACCGAGGACACGCGCGTCGCTTGACCGCGGACGGCGCGAGGCACCGGAGCTGCCAGGTGTCTCCAACGGGTCGGTTCTGAGCCTGCACGGCAGTGCGGCAGCGGTAACAGGGTTATCCCGGTCGGGACAGAGTTGAAGCGGTTTGGGACTGAAAGTCCGATTCGGCGCCTTAGTGTCCTCGTGGCTGCCACCCTGGCAGCACGCGCTCATGCAGCCGTGTCCCGCCGGCACGAGCGTGCGCTCCATGACGTCCTTGGCGGGAGCGAGACCACCGACCAGGACACCCACGAAGGCAGTCCTGCGCGACCTGCGCAGGGCACGGCCCGGGGGCGGCGGGTTCGCAGGCGGACGAGGACCCCTCTACCTATGCCGCTTTCTCCCTTCAGCCCTGCCCTGCCTTCCGCAGTCCCCGCGGCCGCGTCCGGGCGACCCCGTGCCCGTCTGCGGCGTGCTGTCGCCGTGACCGCCGCCGGCCTGACGCTCGCCGCCGCACCAGCGACGGGGCGTGTCCTGCAGACCGCGCCCGAGACCGTTCTGACCGACACGGCTGCCGCTCAGGTCGGGACAGCGGCGGTGGTCCCCGGTAAGTCGTACGCCTTTGCGGCCGTGCTGGGCGGCCGCCCGGTGCGCTGGGACCCGTGCCGCACCATGCACTGGCGGTCGAACACCAGGCTCGCCCCCGCTGGCGCTCTGGCAGTCCTGAAGTCCGCCGTCGCCCAGGTGGCTGCTGCCACGGGAACCCGCTGGGTGTACGACGGGCCCACGACGAGCCTGCCCAGGCTCGCCGCGCTGCGGACCAGCAGCACCGCCCCGCAGCCCGTCCTGATCGGCTGGGCGGACCGGGCCAGCAGCGACCTGCTCGCCGGCCAGACTGCCCGCACAGCTGGGATCGCGCGCACCCGCTACCTGGTCGCTCGCAGCTCTGCCGGCAGTGTTGCCGTGACGCGCGGGGCCGTTGTCGCCCTCAACCGGGCCTCGCGACTTCCCTTGCGGGGGGCGTCGTCGTGGCAGGCCGTGGCCACTCATGAGCTGGCTCACGTGATGGGCCTTGCACACGCCTCGGCCGGCAACCAGCTGATGTCCGTGGTGCTCCCGGCACGCGTGACCTCGCTCCAGGCGGGCGATAGGGCCGGCCTGGCACGGCTCGGCCGCGCGGCGGGTTGCGTGCCTTTCGCGGGCTGACTCGCCCGGCACGCCACTGGCCGCGGGGGCCCCAGAACAGGGGCCCCCGCGGCTCGCGTGAGCGTCAGAGCTGCGCGTGCGCTGCACGCCGCCGGCCGGCGAGCACCAGGCCCCCGCCCAGGACGAGCAGGCCGCCGGCGATCTCGGCCAGCAGAACCGTGTCCGCGCCGGTGAACGGCAGCGCCGTCGCGCTCGTCGCCGATCCGCCCGACGCCGGGACGGTCGCGGCCTGGCCGCCGGTCAGGCCGGACATCACGACGCCAGCCGGCTGGCCGGTGATGGCGGCCCCGGCCGTGGTGCCGAGAGCAACGGTGGACGGGGCGCTGCCAGGCAGGGTCGCCGCGCCACCGGTGTTGCCGATGGTCACCGGCGTGACGACGCCGCCGGCCGAGCCCCCGGAGGCGGTGTCCCCTGTGGCCGGGGTGCCGACGGTGCCGCCACCGGTCGTGCCCCCTGCGGTCGTGTCCCCTGTGGTCGTGTCCCCTGTGGTCGGGGTGCCGACGGTGCCGCCACCGGTCGTGCCCCCTGCGGTCGTGTCCCCTGTGGTCGGGGTGCCGACGGTCCCGTCGCCGCCCGTCTCGCCTGTGGTCGGGGTGCCGCCGCCGGTCGTGCTTCCCGAGCCGGTGCCGTCCTTGCAGTCGCCGCCGCGGCGCTCACCATCACCCTTGCCGTCACGACGCTTGCCGGCGTCGTCGTCGCGGTCGCTGTCGTGGCGGTCCGCCTTGCTCTCACCGCGGCCCTCACCGCGCTTGCTGCCCTCACGCTCGTCGTCGTCATCGTCGTGACCGGCTTTGTGGCTGTGCCCGTCCTTGCCGTGCGCCTTCTTGCTGCGCTCACCAGAGCCGTAGTCACCCGACCGGTGGTCGGACTCGCGGCCACCCGTTGCCTTGTCCCCGGTGCTGCAGGAGCAGCTCCCGCCCGGGCTGTGCCGCTCGCGTCCGCCGTCGGCGTGAGCGGTGGCCCCGAACAGGCCGGTCAGCGGTGCGCTGAGAACCAAGGTCGCCAGGGTGACGCCCACGCGCCGGGTCGTCACGGCCTTGCAGGTCGAGTTGCTCATGTGTGTGCTCCGTCAAGGTCATGGGCCCTCGGCGCATCCCGAACAGACGAGGGCATGCCTCGTCGCCGTTCCGGAGCGTCCGAGTGACGCCCTGGGGGGTGGGTGGGGCTCGTCACTGGCTCGCCGGACGGTCTGTGCCACCGAGTCCGCGCCGCGGGACAAGGCGGCGTCGGTGCAAGACCATCCGGAAGAACTGCTCGTCGTGAGCCGCCCTATACCCGCAATTGCAAAGTACGCACACAAAATGCCTATTTCCTGAGAGCGTGCCTGCTGAGCCGGCTCATCAGCAGCGGCAACTACTCGCAGACGACCCCGTCGCTGTCGCCGTCGCGGTACCAGTCGTACTCGGCGTCGCGACCGCGGTAGTACGGGCCGTACCCGTTTGCCTTGGCCTCTTTGCAGGTGCCGAACCGGGGGTCGGTGCCGCCTCCGCTCGATGGCGCGGGAGCTGTGCTCCTCGGAGCGGACGCGCGGACCGGTGCCGTCGTGGGGTTGCCACCGCTCGGCGCCAGCAACTCCCGGCAGGTCGAGAGCAGCTGCGCGACGGCGTCGCGCTCCGCGGGGGTGACCCAGAGCCCGAACTTGGCCTTCACGGCGGTCTGCCGGGCCACCATCTGGCAGCGGTAGGCCTTGTTCGGCGGGAGCCAGGTCGCCGCGTCGCCGTCACCCTTGGAGGCGTTCGTCGGTCCGTCGACGGCGAGCAGGTTGAGCACGTCGTTGGCGAAGGCCACGCGCTTGTTGGCGGGCCAGCCGGCCGCGCCGGTCTGCCAGGCGTTGGAGAGCGAGACGACGTGGTCGATCTGCACCGCGCTCGCACGCGCCTTGACGAAGCTGATGACCCGGCCGGTGTACGGGTCGGCAAGGCGGCCCGACAGCACGACGCAGTCGCGGGTGCCGGACCGGAACGTCGTCGCGGTCAGGTCGCGCCGCAAGATGTCGTTGCGGGTGTCGCAGCCGTTCCGGTCGGTGTCGGCCGAGGGCGCGCCGAACTGTTCGCGCGAGTAGCCGGTTTTGGCGGCCCGCCCCTTGACCGGCAGCGTGGCGAGGAGTGCCAGCGCGGTGCCGCGGCGGGAGGCGGTCGGCGGGTGTGAAGGCCCGTGCGTCGGCAGGGCCGTCGCGGGGGCGGCTGGGGTTGCGGTCGGCCCAGGCGTGACGGCGACGGACGGCTGACTGCTCTCGTGCGCAGGCGCGACGCGTTCGGGGGTCGGCGAGTCGGGCAGCACCGCCCCGAGGCCGCCGAGCGCGACGAGCCCGCCGACAGCCCAGCCTGCGATGACCTTCGCGCGTCCCACCGTGCTCCCTTCGGACGGCGCAACGGCCGTAGGGACAGCGTAGGAGCAGCCCGCCGGTCGGGCGGCCGAAATGGCCGATCAGGAGGTCGGTTGCACCGGTCGGTAATACAGGTCGAGGCAGAGCAGCAGCTCGATGTGCCCAACCTCGCTGAGGGTCCGGATCTCGCGGTCCACGAGCTGCATGAGCTCCTCGGTGTCGCGGCACACCGCCTCGGCGAAGATGTCGAACCGGCCGGCGCAGGCCACCACGTACGCGATGGACGGGAGCCGGGTCAGCGTCCCGGCGAGCTCGGCGACGCTGTGCCCCGGTGCGCACCGGATCGCGATCCAGGCCTGCACCCCGAAGCCCAAGCTGCGCGGGTCGGCCAGCGCGGTGATCCGGATCGTGCCGGAGTCCACCATGCGGGTCACACGCTTGCGCACCTGCGACTCCGACATGCCGAGCCGTTCGCCGAGGGTGGCGAACGGGATCCGTCCGTCGGCGTTGAGCCCGGTCACGATCTGCCGGTCGACCTCGTCGAGCAGTGGTCGCGGCTGGCTCCCGTCGCCGGTCGGCTTGGTCCGGGTCGCGTCCCAGGCCGGCTCCTGGTAGTGCAGCCGGAGATAGGGGAAGACCTCGGCGCGGTGCACGCCCGGCGCCCGGGTGAAGGACTCGTCGATGATGCTGAGCAGTGCGGCCGTGTCCCGGCACAGCACCTCGACGAGGGCGTCGTACCGGCCGGTTGTGATGACGGCGTAGTCGACGGCATCGAGCGCGGTGAACCCGGCCACGACCGGGCGGATCCCCTTGCGACCGTCGACCTGGACGCCGACGAGCGCGCCGACGGTGCAGCCCAGCACCGACGGGTCCGCGACGGTGGTGATGCGGATGACGCGGCTCTCGAGCAGCTCGCGGACGCGGCGGCGGACCGTCTTCTCGGGCAACGACAGCTCCCGGGCGAGCGCCGCGAAGGACCGCCGGCCGTCCGCCTGCAGCAGGCGCACCAGGGCCCGGTCCACCTCGGACAGCGGCACCACGCTGGAGGGCGAGGAGGGCGGCAGCTCGCGGTGCAGGAACCCGGGCACGATGTTGGGTGGCCCGGGCATGAGAGACAAGATAGGCCCGGCCCCGCTCCGCCACGGCCGCTCCGGGCTGCTCACGTGCCGCCGCGACGATGCACCGAACGGCCGGCCAGGAACACCTCGTCGACCTGCACCTCGAGCAGCTCGTCGTCCGCGCAGCGCGTCGGGTCCCGGTCGAGCACGAGCAGGTCCGCGTCCTTGCCCGGCTCCAGCGACCCGCGCCGGTGGCCCTCGCCGAGGGCAGCCGCCGCGTTGGAGGTGTGCATGCGAAGGGCCTCGAGCACGCTGATGCGCTGCTCGGCATCGAGCACCTCGCCGAGGAAGGACTGTCGGCGCAACGCGTTCCAGATGCTGAAGAAGGGATTGGTGGCGCGGTCCTCGCTGCCGATCCAGACGTCGGAGCTGCCGCTGATCGGCCAGCCCTCGTCCAGCAGCCGCCGGAACGGGAACCGGCCGCGGGTGCCGTACTCGCCGAGGTAGGCGGGGAAGAAGTCGCCGAAGGTGTACAGGAACACCGGTTGCGGCACCGGGACGATGCCGGCGTCCCGCCAGGCCTTCGTCGTGACCTCGGGCTCGGGCAGGAAGTTGCCGGCGTGCTCGACCCGCGGCTGGGGGGCGCCGGCCGGTGGGCCGCCGGCGGCGACGATGGCGGCGCACACCTCCTCCTGCGCCCGGTCCCCGTTCGCGTGTACGGCCAGCTGCAGACCTGCCCGGCCGGTGCGGACCAGCGCCTCGGCGATCTGGTCCGGCGACAGCGCGACGTGGCCGCAGAAGTGCTCGGTGCCCAGGTAGGGCTGCTTCACCGCGGCACTGGCCGCGGAGTACCCGCCGTCCGCGAACATCTTCACCCCGTGGATGCGCATGAGGTCCTCGCTGGTGCGCAGCGGCAGCAGCTCGCGGTGCCGGCACGCCTCGTCGAGCGACGCGGTGCCGGGCACCCACAGGTAGATGCGCAACCGGGCGCTCAGCTCACCGCTCTGGTGCAGGTCGTCCATGACGCGCAGGCCCTCGACGGTCTCCGAGATCTCCCCGATAGTCGTGACGCCGTACCGGGTGAACAGCGCCTGCACGCCGTCCCGGATGGCGGCGCGCAGCGCCTGACCGGTCAGCTTCGGAAGCGGCAGGAGGTTGTCCATCTCCTTGACCACGCCGGTCGGCTCGCCGTGCTCGTCCCGCACCACAGTGGGCATGCCGGTGACGCTGTAGTCCACCTCGCGGTAGTCCCGGTCGATGCCGGCCAGCTCGAGCGCCCGGCTGTTCAGGACGCTCACATGGCCGCCGGCCCGGATGACGATGGCCACGTCGCGGCTGACGCTGTCCAGCTCCGCGCGCGTGGGCAGTCGGCGCTCCGCGAGCTTCTGGTCGAAGAACAGGTTCCCCTGGCCGACCAGCCAGCCGTCGACGGCCTCGGGGAGCCCGGCGCGCAGCGCCGCGAGCACCTCCGGAACGCCGGCGCAGCGCGGGGCCCGGACGTCCACCGTGGAGTACGCCGTCCTCGCCGCGACCTCCATGTGCGCGTGCACGTCGACGAACCCCGGCATCACCGCGCGGGTACCGACGTCGACGAGCCGGGTGCCCTCGCCCACATGCTCTCCGGCCCGTTCGCGTGGCCCGGTCGCCATGATGCGGCCGTCCCGCACGGCCACGAAGCCGGCCGACACCGGCTCGCCCGGGGTCATCCACAGCACCCGGTCGGAGACGAGGACGAGTTGCGCGACAGGCATCTGGCAGGGCCTTCCGTGGTGGTGACGGGACGGTCTCGGGTCAGCCGCCCACGGAGGCATCCAGGCTGAGAAGGACCCCACCGGGGCGGGGTGGCCGACAGTACGAGCCGTCCTCGGAGCCGTCAACGACGGAATGATCCATTCACGGGCCAAGACAGGACCGATATCGCCCCGTCGGCTCGGAGCCGTCCCCAAGACGACCTGCCGACCCGGCGCCCGGAGCGGATCGCTGCGAAGAAAACGGCTGTGACGACGGATCTGGTCCTTGACGGACGCTTCCTGGCCTGATTCTGTCTCCCCACGCCGCCGCGGTGACGAGGATCACTCTCGCTGAGGCATCGACGAGGGAGGCCCGGCAGTGGGAGGAGTGCAGCGGCACGCCGAGGTCGCCGGCGGAGGGCTCGCCGGCTTGACCGTCGCCACGGCGCTCGCCCAGCGCGGCTGGAGCGTCCGATTGCACGAACGCGGTCGGGAGCTGCGCGAGATCGGCGCCGGCATCTTCATGTGGGAGAACGCGGTCCGGGTGCTGGAGCAGATCGGCGCCGCGGACCAGGCCCTGGCCCGCGCCGAGCGGATCGCCAGCTGGCGGCTGTACGACGAGCGCGGGCGCCTGATCCAGGACGACTGGATGAAGGGCGGCGAGACCCGGCTCTACACGCTGCTGCGCACCGACCTGCATCGCGCCCTCGGCGACGCGGCCCGCGAAGCCGGTGTGGAGGTGGTGACGCAGTCGCTGGTCATCGGTGCCACCCCGGAGGGCGAGCTGCAGCTCGACACCGGCGAGTCGCTGGCCGCCGACCTCGTGGTCGGCGCGGACGGGGTCGGCTCTCCGGTGCGCAACTCGCTCGGTCTGGACCTCGCGGTCCGCGACCTGCAGGACGGCTGCGGGCGGCACCTCATCCCCCGGCTGCCGACCGACCCGGTCGGCAGCACGCTCGAGTACTGGAACCAGGGCCGGCGCGTCGGCATCGTCCCCGTGACACCGGACGAGGTCTACGTCTACATGTGCTGCCCGGCGAAGGACCTCGTCGGCCGCGAGAAGCCCATCAACATGGCGTCCTGGACCGCCTCGTTCCCGGAGCTCGCCGCGCTGTTCGCACGCATCCCCAGCACGGCGCGGTGGGCCTCGTTCGCCGATGTCCAGTGCCACGGCTGGACCAAGGGCAACGTCGCTCTGGTGGGTGACGCCGCCAGCGCCATGGCGCCCAACCTCGGGCAGGCAGCCTGCCTCGCCATGACCAACGGCTACGCCCTGGCCTCGGTGCTGCAGGAGCACGACAGCGTCGCGGACGGGCTGGTCGCGTGGGAGCGCCGCCAGCGACCGGTCACCGACGCGACCCAGCGGTACTCCCGGCTGTACGGCAAGGTCGGCACCCGCTGGCCGCGGTCGATCACCGACGTCCGCAGTGCCGTCGTCTGGGCGGCCGGGCGCTCTCGCCGCTGGCAGGCCCGGGTGAACGTCGCCGCACACGAGGGGGCCGACCTCGTGACGCACCGCTAGATCTCCGGGCGCTCCCGCGCGCCCACCGCATCGATGGGCACCCGCCCGCCGCCAGTCAGGCTCCGCTCGAGTTCGCACACGACAGGAGACACATGTCCATTCGCAAGCTCGGTATCGCGGTCGTCGCCGCCGCGCTCTCACTGGCCGCGTGCGGCAGCGGGAGCGACGCCCCAGCGCGGACGGCGGGCTCGTTCGACTCCTCCAAGCCGGTCCCCGGCTCGACCGACGGCAAGCACGACGCGTCACCCACGGAGCTCAAGGCGGCGCTCGCCCAGGACGCCTGGTGGTACCCGTCGCTCATGGTGGACTGCAAGGCGACGGCGACCGACCCCAAGGGCTGCAACGGCCCGTCGAAGGAGGGCGTCTACAACGCCATCCCCGCCAAGCTGGCGACCAAGCCCTGGCACATCTGCGCCGTCCTCCCGCACGTCAAGGACCCGTACTGGGTGGCGATGGACTACGGCACGGTGACGGAGGCCAAGCGGCTCGGGGTCGAGCTCAACGTCTACGAAGCCGGCGGCTACACCGAGCTGGCCAAGCAGCTGAACCAGATCGACGACTGCGTGGCGGCCGGCGCCCAGGCCATCATCATCGGCGCGATCAGCTTCGACGGCCTCGACGCGAAGGTCGACGAGCTGCGCAAGCAGAACATCGTGGTCATCGACGGCCTCAACGGCATCTCCAACAGCAGCGTCGACGCCCGCGCTGTCCTGGCCTGGCGCGAGATGGGTGCCGCTGTCGGCGACTACCTCAAGGAGACCGGCAGCACCGCGAAGATCGCCTGGTTCCCCGGCCCGGCGGGCGCAGGCTGGGCTGAGGACGCCACGGCCGGCATCGAGGACACCCTCAAGGGCAGTGGCGCCACCATGGTCGCGAAGAAGTACGGCGACACCGACAAGAACGTGCAGCTGCGCCTCGTCGAGGACACCATGCAGGCGACCAAGGGCGTCACCGTCATCGCGGGGACCGCGGTCACGGCCGAGGCTGCCGCGGCCGCCAACCTCGGGTCCGGTACGACGATCCTCGCCGACTACCTCATCCCGTCGACCTTCGACCTGGTGAAGTCCGGCAAGGTCACCTGCGCCATCTCCGACCAGCCCGTCATCCAGGCCCGGATGGCCGTCGACATGGCGGTCCGTCTGCTCGAGGGCATCCCGCTGGACGACGGACTGCAGCGCGCGTTCCCGGCTCCCGTGCGAGTGTGCGGCCCGGCGGCTGGCAAGGCGGCGAACCTCGCCGACTTCCTGCCCGAGACGACGTTCGCGCCGCAGGGCTGGAGCCCCGTGTTCCACCTGGCCGGCTGACCGACCACGGGAGGGGACGACCGAGTGAACGTCGAGAAGGGCGTGGTCCTGCAGGCCGAGGGGATCACGAAGCGGTACGGCGGTGTCGCCGCGCTGGACGGGGTGTCCTTCGACCTCCGTCGCGGCGAGGTCCACGCCCTTCTCGGCGAGAACGGCGCAGGCAAATCCACCCTCATCAAGGTGCTGTCCGGCTCGGTCCCGCGAGACGAGGGCACCGTCGTCATCGACGGCACGGCGTACGGCGAGCTCACGCCGCCGTCCGCCGTGCGTGCCGGCGTCAGCACGGTCTTCCAGGAGCTCGCGCTGGTCCGCCAGCTCAGCGTCGCCGAGAACCTGTTCCTCGGCCGCGAGCTGCGGCGGCGCGGCCTGCGGGACAAGCGGCGGATGACCACCGAGGCCCGCGGGGCGCTGGAGCGCATCGGTGTCGACCTCGACCCACGAACCAGTCTGGCGACCTTCTCGCGCGCCCAGCTCCAGCTGGTCGAGATCGCCCGGGCCCTGCACCGCGGCTCGCCGATCCTCATCCTCGACGAGCCGACCGCCTCGCTCAGTGCCGGCGAGGCCGCCCGGTTGTTCGCCATCGTCGGCCGCCTGAAGGCCGAGGGCGTCGGCATCGTCTACATCTCGCACCGCCTCGGCGAGGTCCGTCAGCTGGCCGACCGGATCACGGTGTTGCGGGACGGCCGTGGTGTCGGCACGGTCGACGCCGCCGGCGTCACGAACGAGCACCTGGTGCGGCTCATGACGGGTCGCACCCTCGATGAGCTGTTCCCGCAGGTGCCGAAGGTGCCGGGCCGGATCCGCCTGGCGCTGTCCGGCGTCTCGACCGCGACGCTGCAGGAGGTCGCGCTGGAGGTGCGGGCCGGCGAGGTCGTCGCGCTGGCGGGCCTGGTCGGCTCCGGGAAGTCCGAGATCGGACGGGCCTGCTTCGGCCTGGAGCGGTTGACGGCAGGCACCGTCGAGATCGACGGGACGGCCAGTCCGACCCTGACACCGCGGCGCGCGTTGGAACGCGGGCTGATCTACTACCCGGCCGACCGGCACCGGGAGGGGCTCGTCACCACGGGCACCCTGGGCGACAACGTGCTGCTCCCGTCGCTGGTCGCCGGCACCGTGAACCGCTTCGGCTTCGTCAGCCGACCCCGCAGCGCCGGGCGGGTGCAGGAGGTCGTGGAGCAGCTGAGCATCAAACCGGCACAGGCCAAGCGCAAGGTGCTCGGCTTCTCGGGCGGCAACCAGCAGAAAGCCTTGCTGGCAAGGGCGTTCGCGCGCGAGTACGCCGTGCACATCTTCGACGAGCCGACGGTCGGCATCGACATCGGCGCCAAGCACGACGTCTACCAGCACATCAAGCGGCTGTGCGCCGCCGGCGCGGCCGTGCTGCTCATCTCGTCCGACATGGAGGAGGTCCTCGGCCTCGCGCACCGGGTCTACGCCGTGCGCGAGGGGCGCGTCGTCGCCGACCTGCGCGACAGCGACGTCACCGAGCACAACATCATCCGTGCCTTCTTCGAGCCGACACCGCCGCTCGTTCCCGCAAGGAGTGCCTGCTCGTGACCCACGCCGACGTCGCCTCTTCCGCGTCCGACCGCGACCGGCCGGCCCCTACCGACCCGCCCGAGCGCACTCCCGTCGGCGCGGCGTCGCACTCGGCGCGACGCCGGACCGTCGACCTGCTCCTGCACTTCGGGCTGCTGCCGGTGCTTCTGCTCGTCGCGGTCGTGACCTTCTCGCTCATCGAGCCGCGGTTCCTCACCCCGCTCAACGGCACCAACGTCTCGCGCCAGCTGTCGTTCCTGCTCATCGTCACGATCGGGCAGATGCTGGTGCTGCTCACCGCCGAGATCGACATGTCGGTCGGCGCCACCATCGCGCTCACCAGCGTCGTGTCCAGCAAGGTGATGACGCACGTCGGTGGCGACGGCGCTGGGGTGCTGCTGCTCGGCGTCGCGGCCGGCCTCGTGGTCGGGCTCGTCGTCGGGCTGCTCAACGGCCTGGTGGTGGCGCGCTTCAAGGTGCCCTCGTTCATCGTCACGATCGGCACGTCGTCCGTGGCGGTCGGTGTGGCCCTGCTGGTGTCGAAGGGGTCCCCGGTGACGGGCCTTCCGCCCGACTTCACCCGCGTGCTCGGCACCGCGCAGGTCGCCGGTGTCCCAGTCTCGTTCGTCGTCGCGCTCGGGGTGGTCGCGCTGGTCTACGTGCTGCTCAGCTGGTCGGTGCTCGGGCACTACCTGTTCGCGGTCGGCGGCGGTGAGGACGCGGCCCGGCTGGTCGGCGTGCCGGTGCTGCGCACGAAGGTCACCGCGTTCGTGCTCTGCAGCATGCTGACGTCGCTCGCGGGGGTGCTGCTCACCGCGCGGGTCTCGTCGGGCCAGCCCACCCTTGGGCAGGAGTACGTCATCCTCGCGATCGCCGCGGCGGTCCTCGGCGGCACCTCGTTCTTCGGGGGTGAGGGCCGGCTCGGGCTGGTGGCGGTGGGGGCGCTGTTGCTCGTCGTGCTGTCCAATGGCATGAACCTCATCCGCGTCCCGAGCTACACCCAGCAGGTCGTCCTGGGATCGCTGCTCATCGCCGCCGTGATCATCGACCGGCTCCGCGCCCGCGCCGCGTGGTGACGCCCGACCCGACCTGGAGCCGTGGCTCGTGACCCGTGAGCAGCACCTTTACGTCGACGGCGCATGGGTGCCGCTGACGGCCACCTTCGCGGTCCACGACCCGTGGGACGGCAGCCTCGTCGGCCGGGTCGCGCTCGGGGGCGCGGCCGAGGCGACCGCGGCGGTGGACGCCGCTGTGGCCGCTCCCGCGCTCCCGGCGCACGAGCGGGCCGCGGTCCTCCGGCGGACGGCC
>JAOPVD010000329.1 GCA_025966295.1 Frankiales bacterium
CGACGTGAACAGCCCTGGGGGTACGCCGCCCGGACCGCCGTACAAGAAGCCGCGGCTCTACCAGCGGATCCGGCCGGTGGGCAGCACCGGACCGTCGCTGCAGGCGACCGTCAACGCGCTCGAGATCGAGAGCAACCCGAACGGCGTCGGTCCGAAGGAGGCACGGGAGGGCGCGCTGCTCGCCCTCCGCGCCGCCGCCACCGGCGAGGGCTTCCACACCGAGCTCGAGGACCGGTCCGGGATGCGGAACACCTACACCGAGGTGCCACCCGGCCTGGACGCCGGCTTCCGCGGCAACCCGGACGTCCGCCGGGTCATCGTCTTGGCCACCGACGAGTTCTTCGACGTGCCCTACCCGCAGAAGAGCCGACCCGGCGGGACTCTCGCCGACCCCCGGCCCGAGTTCGGCACCGCCCTGCGCGCGCTGAACGCCGAGCGCATCCAGGTCATCGGGCTCTCGGCCGGGACGGCGGCCTCGCTCCCCGACCTGCGCACGGTGGCGCGCGGCACCAGGACCTTCGCGCCGCCCGGCGGGACGATCTGCAACACCGGCGCCGACGGGGACGTCCCGGAGACGGTCCCCGCCGGCGCGCCGCTGGTCTGCAGCAACGCCAGCGGGTTCGCCGGGGTCATCGTGCGCACCCTGGCCTCGCTCGTCGACCGCCAGCGCGTGTCGCTGGTTCCGGCCGGCCGGACCCCGGTGCTCGGCGGGGTACAGAGCAGCGACCTGCTCTCCGTGGACGTCAAGCGCCCGACCCGCAGCCGCTTCAGCATCCGGGTCAGCTGCGTGGAGGTGCCGGCCGGGCGCTACACGCAGGACGTCGTGGCGCTGCTGCGCGGGACGAAGGTCGGCAGCGCCCGCCTCAACGTCACGTGCGTCGAGGCGGCCGCCGCCGTCCGGCCCCGGCCGGTCACGGTCGAGGGCAACCCGCCACCGCCGCCGCCCGGACCGGGGGCCAACGTCGTGCCCCCGCCGGCCCCACCGCCGCCGGCCGCCCAGCCGCAGCTCCAGCCGCAGCTCCAGCCGCAGGTGCAGGTCCAACCGCTCACCGCCGGGGCGCTCCAGGAGCAGCAGGAGCTGCAGCTGGCGCTCGCCCTCAACGGGACGCTGAAGCACGACGACCCGGCGTTCAACGCCGGGCAGCAGCTGGCCATGGTGGACCGGCGCAGGCGCGAGCAGGTGCAGGCCCTCGGGCTGCTCGCCTTCGCGGCGACCGCGTGTGCCGGGCTCGGCCTGGCCCGGCTGCGCAGCCGCCCGGAGGTGCGGGTACGGCGCGCTCGCTAGCGTGCAGGGATGATCTGCCAGGCCTGCCGCGACAACGAGCACGAGCGGTGCCGCGGCGGCTCCTGGTGCGACTGCCAGCACCGTCCACCGGAGCCCACCGAGCCCGCAACCGGTCCTCCAGGTGAGTAACACCTCACCTCGAACGGGAGGCGCCGGGTGATCTGCATCGTTACCGTGCCGCCGGTGTTCGTCTCCCCCTAGCCTGCCGTCATGACCGACGGGGGACGGGTTTACGGCGGTCGGTCCGAGCCCGAGCGGCGGGCCGACCGGCGCGGCCGCCTTCTCACCGCCGGGCTCGAGCTGTTCGGCACCGAGGGCTGGTCGAGCGCGACCATCGAGCGGCTCTGCGCTGCCGCGGGGGTGGCGACCCGGTCGTTCTACGAGGAGTTCTCCAGCCGCGAGGCGCTGCTGCGGGCCGTCTACGAGGACATCATGACCGGCGTCGTCGCCACGGTCATGCCGCGCATCGAGGCCGCGACCGGCAGCGTCGAGGAGCGCATCCGACTGGGCCTGTCCGGGTACGTCGGCTACCTCACCGAGGACCCGCGCCGGGCGCGGGTGGCGCACCGCGAGGTGCGGGCCGCCGGCGTGCTCGAGCAGGACCGGCACGCCATGATCCTGCGCTTCGCCGAGCTCATCGCGACCCAGACCCGGCTCCAGTCCGGACCCGACGGCCAGATCCTCGCCGTGGCGCTCGCCGGGGCCGTGACCGAGGTCCTCGTCGACTGGGTGGCCAAGCCGGAGCCGCGGCCGGAGACCGCACCGCTCGTCGACGCCCTGGTACGCCTGTACGTCGCCGCCGTCACACCCCTGCAGGCATAGGTGTCAGACTCGGCGGGGTAGGGGCCTCCTGACGCCCTACCCCTCTGGAGCCCCGCTGTGTCTTCGCCTGTCCCTCGTCCCTGGCCGGGGACGCCGTACCCGCTCGGGGCGACCTACGACGGAAGCGGCACCAACTTCGCGCTGTTCAGCGAGGTCGCGAACGGCGTCGAGCTGTGCCTGTTCGACGACGAGGGCGTCGAGACCCGGGTGCCGCTGAGCGAGCGCGACGCGTTCGTCTGGCACGGCTACCTGCCGAGCGTCGGTCCCGGCCAGCGCTACGGCTACCGGGTGTACGGCCCGCACGACCCGGAGAACGGCCACCGCTGCAACCCCGCCAAGCTGCTGCTGGACCCCTATGCGAAGGCCGTCGAGGGCGAGATCGACTGGGACCCGGCGTGCTTCTCGTACCGCTGGGACGAGGGAGAGGACAGCTTCAACGACGACGACTCGGCGCCGCACATGCCGAAGTCGGTCGTGATCAGCCCCTTCTTCGACTGGGACTACGACCGGCACCCCCGTACGCCGTACAACGAGACGGTCATCTACGAGGCGCACGTCAAGGGCCTCACCCAGACGCACCCGGGGATCCCCGAGGAGATCCGCGGCACCTACGCGGCCGTGGCGCATCCCGTGATGATCGAGCACTACAAGCGGCTCGGCGTGACGGCCATCGAGCTGATGCCGGTGCACCAGTTCGTGCACGACAGCCACCTGGCCGAGCAAGGGCGCCGCAACTACTGGGGCTACAACACCATCGGCTTCCTCGCCCCGCACAACGACTACGCCAGCGGCGGGCAGCGCGGTGAGCAGGTGCAGGAGTTCAAGGCCATGGTCAAGGCCCTGCACGCCGAAGGGCTCGAGGTCATCCTCGACGTCGTCTACAACCACACCGCCGAGGGCAACCACCTCGGCCCGACGCTGTCGCTGCGCGGCATCGACAACAACGCCTACTACCGGCTGGTCGACGACGACCGGGCGCACTACTACGACACCACCGGTACCGGCAACACCATGCTGATGCGGCACCCGCACGTGCTGCAGCTCATCATGGACTCGCTGCGGTACTGGGTGCTCGAGATGCACGTCGACGGCTTCCGCTTCGACCTGGCGAGCTCGCTGGCCCGGCAGTTCCACGAGGTGGACCGGCTGTCGGCCTTCTTCGACCTGGTCCAGCAGGACCCGGTTGTGAGCCAGGTCAAGCTCATCGCCGAGCCGTGGGACGTCGGCGAGGGCGGCTACAACGTCGGCGGCTTCCCGCCGCTGTGGACCGAGTGGAACGGCAAGTACCGCGACACGGTCCGCGACTTCTGGCGCGGGGACGCCGCCACCCTCGGCGAGCTGGCCTCCCGCCTCACCGGCTCGGCCGATCTCTACGAGCAGGACGGCCGGCGGCCGTACGCCTCCATCAACTTCGTCACCGCCCACGACGGGTTCACCCTGCACGACCTGGTGAGCTACAACGACAAGCACAACGAGGCCAACGGCGAGGGCGGCCAGGACGGCGAGTCGCACAACCGTTCGTGGAACAGCGGAGTGGAGGGCGAGACCGACGACCTCGAGGTCATCGCCCTGCGGGAGCAGCAGAAGCGCAACTTCCTCACCACCCTGCTGCTGAGCCAGGGTGTCCCGATGCTGCTGCACGGCGACGAGCTGGGCCGCACGCAGCACGGCAACAACAACGTCTACGCGCAGGACTCCGAGCTGGCCTGGATCGACTGGGAACGCGCCAAGGACTTCGAGGTGCTCACCGACTTCACCGCCCGGCTGACCCGGCTGCGCCGCGAGCACCCGGTGTTCCGCCGCCGCCGCTTCTTCCGCGGCCTGCCGGTCAAGGGCAGCCCGCTGGAGGACATCGGCTGGTACACCCCGGCCGGCGAGGGGATGTCCGACGAGGACTGGGAGACCGGCTACGCCCGGTCGGTCGCGGTGTTCCTCAACGGCGAGGCGATCCGCGAGCCAGACACCCGCGGCGAGCCGGTGACCGACGACCAGTTCTGGATGCTGCTCAACGGCCACCACGAGGCCATCGAGTTCGTGCTGCCGGACGTCGGCGCCGGCGAGCGCTGGGAGGTCGAGATCGACACCGCGGCCCCGCTCCGCGACGAGGCCGAGCAACGCAGCGTGAAGACCAGCGAGGGCTTCAGCGTCGACGCCCGGTCGGTGGTCCTGCTGCGCAAGGTGTTCTGACGTGCGGCCCGCACCCGGCAAGCCGGTGCCGGTCAGCACCTACCGCGTCCAGCTCACTCCTGACTTCGGGTTCGCCGCCGCCGCCGCGGTGGTCCCCTACCTGGCCCGGCTGGGGATCACGCACCTGTACTGCTCGCCGTGGTTGCGCTCCGCGCCGGGCTCCCAGCACGGCTACGACGTCATCGACCACGGCCGGGTCGACGACGAGCTGGGCGGCCCCGACGCGCTCGACGGCCTCGTCGCGGCCTGCCGCGAGCACGGCCTCGGGATCGTGCTGGACATCGTCCCCAACCACATGGCGATCAGCGAGCCGGAGTCGCAGAACGCCGCCTGGTGGTCGGTCCTCCGGGACGGCCCCGACTCGCCGTACGCGGCCTGGTTCGACGTCGACTGGACGGCCGGCAAGGTGCTGGTCCCGGTGCTGGGCCGTCCGCTGGCCGACGTCGTCGACGAGCTGGTCCTCGACGGCGACCGGATCCGCTACTACGACCACGAGGTGCCGATCGCGCCGGGCACGCTGGTCGAGGGCGACGTGCTGAAGACCCTGGTGCGCCAGCACTACCGGCTGGCCGACTGGCACACCGGCACCGAGGAGAGCACCCACCGCCGGTTCTTCGACGTCACGACGCTGGCGGGGCTGCGGGTGGAGGACCCGGCGGTGTTCGACGCCACCCACGCGCTGCTGCTGCAGCAGGTCGAGGACGGCGTCGTCGACGGGCTGCGCATCGACCACCCGGACGGGCTCGCCGACCCGGAGGGCTACCTCGCCCGGCTGCGCGAGCGCACCGGCGGGTCGTGGGTCGTCGCGGAGAAGATCCTCGAGCCCGGCGAGCGGCTGCCGGACCACTGGGCCTGCGCCGGCACCACCGGCTACGACGCCCTCAACCGGGTGACCGGGCTGTTCGTCGACCCGGCCGGCGAGCAGCCGCTGACGTCGCTCTGGCACGCCCTGACCGGCGAGCCCGAGGACTACGCCGAGGTGGTGCGGGCCGCCAAGCGGCAGGTGCTGGACCAGGTGCTGGCCGCCGAGGTCGACCGCCTGGTCGACCTCGCCAAGCCGGCCTGCGACGCCGCCCACCTCGACGTCACCCGCCGCGGCCTGCGCGAGGCGCTGGTCGAGCTGCTGGTGGCGTTCGACGTCTACCGGGCCTACCTGCCGCCGGACGGGCCGGCCGACGCCGTCGCCCGCAGGCACGTCGAGCAGGCCGTGGCCGTGGCCCAGGCGACCCTGCCGCGGCGGGCCCGCGAGGCCGCGGTCCTGGGCCGGATGGCGCTCGCCGGGGAGCCGCGCTGCCCGGAGTTCGTCACCCGCTTCCAGCAGACCTGCGGGCCGGTGATGGCCAAGGGCGTGGAGGACACGGCCTTCTACCGGCACCTGCCGCTGACCGCGCTGAACGAGGTCGGCGGCGACCCGTCGACCTGGGGCACGTCGGTCGAGGACTGGCACGCGGCCTGCCGGGTGCAGCAGCGCGACTGGCCGCTGTCGATGACCGGCCTGTCGACGCACGACACCAAGCGCTCCGAGGACGTCCGGGCCCGGCTGGCGCTGCTGTCGCAGCACGCCCGGGAGTGGGGCGAGGCCGTCACCCAGTGGACCGCGTGGCTCCCCCGCCGGGTCGACGCCCCCACCGAGCAGCTGGTCTGGCAGACCCTGGTCGGTGCCTGGCCGATCAGCGCCGACCGGGCAGTGGCGTACGTCGAGAAGGCAACCCGCGAGGCCAAGGCCCGCACCTCCTGGCTGGACCCCGACACCGGGTACGACGAGGCAGTCGGCGCCTACGTCCGGGAGCTGCTGGCGGACGACCACCTGACCGGGCAGGTCAGCACCTTCGTGGACTTCCTGGCACCGGCCTGGCGCCGGACCCTGCTGGCGCAGAAGCTGGTGCAGCTCACGATGCCCGGCGTCGCCGACACCTACCAGGGGACCGAGCTGGTCGACCTCTCGCTCGTCGACCCCGACAACCGGCGGCCGGTGGACTTCGGGCGCCGGGCCGAGCTGCTGGAGCACCCCGACGGCTCGCTCGACGCGGACAAGCTGCGGCTGGTCAGCACCGCCCTGCGGCTGCGCCGCGAGCACCCCGAGTGGTTCCTCGACGGGGACTACACCGCGCTGGAGACGCCGCCCGGGTCGCTCGGCTTCGTGCGCGCCGACCGGGTCGCCGTCATCGTGCCGGTCCGGGCGCAGGCGGAGGGGACGGTCACACTGCCCGCGGGCCGCTGGTCCGACCTGCTCGGCGGCGGCACCTGGGACGGCGAGGTCGACCTGCAGCGGCTGTGGGCGGCGTTCCCCGTCAGCCTGCTGGTGCGGGACTGACATGGCGGTGTTCAGGGTCTGGGCGCCGGACGCCCAGCGGGTCGACCTGGTCGCCGACGGCGACGTCGTACCGATGTCGCGAGCAGCCGGGTGGTGGGAGAGCGTGGCGTCCTGCGTCGACTACGGCTTCTCGCTGGATGGCGGGCCGGTGCGGCCCGATCCGCGCAGCGCCTGGCAGCCGGACGGGGTGCACGCGCTGTCGCGGGTCTACGACCACGACGTGTTCGCCTGGACCGACCAGCAGTGGCGCGGCGTGCCGCTGGCCGGCGCGGTGCTGTACGAGCTGCACGTCGGCACCTTCACCGCGGAGGGCACCTTCGACGCGGCGATCGGCAAGCTCGACCACCTGGTCGACCTCGGCATCAGCGCGGTCGAGCTGCTGCCCTGCAACGCCTTTGACGGCCGCTGGGGCTGGGGCTACGACGGCGTCGCCTGGTTCGCGGTGCACGAGCCGTACGGGGGCCCGGACGGGCTGAAGCGGTTCGTCGACGCCGCGCATGCCCGCGGTCTCGGCGTCGTCATGGACGTCGTCTACAACCACCTGGGCCCGGCGGGGAACTACCTGCCGGAGTTCGGGCCCTACCTCACCGACGCGCACAGCACCCCGTGGGGGCCGGCGGTGAACTTGGACCGGCCCGGCTCGGACGAGGTGCGTCGCTTCATCATCGACAACGCCACCATGTGGCTGCGTGACTACCACCTCGACGGGCTGCGGCTGGACGCCGTGCACGCCCTCGTCGACGACAGCGCCACGCCGCTGCTGGAGGAGCTGTCCCGCGAGGTCGCCGCCCTGGGCGCCCAGCTCGGCAAGCCGCTGTGGCTGGTGGCCGAGAGCGACCTCAACGACCCGCGGGTGGTGGAGCCGCGCGAGTCGGGGGGCCTCGGCATGGACGGGCAGTGGTGCGACGACGTGCACCACGCGCTGCACGCGCTGCTCACCGGCGAGACGTCGGGCTACTACACCGACTTCGGCTCGCTCGAGGTGCTGGCCAAGGCGATGACCGGGGCGTTCGTGCACGACGGCACCTGGTCGACGTTCCGCGGCCGCACCCACGGTCGACCGGTGCCGCCGGCCGTCCCCGGGCACCGGTTCGTGGTCTACCAGCAGAACCACGACCAGGTCGGCAACCGGGCGATCGGCGACCGCCCGGCGCTGTCGGACGGCCTCACCCGGGTGGCGGCCGCGCTGTACCTGCTCTCGCCGTACACCCCGATGGTGTTCATGGGCGAGGAGTACGGCGCCACCACTCCGTGGCTGTTCTTCTCCGACCACGAGGGCAAGCTCGGCGAGGCGGTCCGGAAGGGCCGGCGGCAGGAGTTCGCGCGGCACGGATGGTCGACGGAGGACGTGCCCGACCCGCAGGCCCAGTCCACCTTCGAGGCCTCGAAGCTGGACTGGCAGGTCGACCCGGACCTGCTCGCGTTCTACCGCGCGCTCATCGCGCTGCGGCGCTCGCGACTGGACCTGTCCGACGGCCGCCGCGACCAGATCTCGGTGACCTGGGACGACGACGACCGCTGGGTCGTGATGCGCCGAGGGGACGTCGCCATCGCCTGCAACCTGGCGCCGGACCGGCAGGCCCTGGCGGTGCCCGGCACCCCGAGCGGTGTGCTGCTGGCCAGCACCGGCGGCTGGGTGTTCGGGGACGGCCGCGTGGAGACCGACGGGGAGAGCGTCGTGGTGCTGGACCTGCTGCCCCGCAACTAGAGGCGGTTACCGCCCCGAAGGCGGGGCAGGCGACCGGCATGCGCATCGTCGTCACGGGAGCGACCGGCAACGTCGGATCGCAGCTCCTGCCGCAGCTGCTCGCCCACCCCGACGTGTCCTCGGTCGTCGGCGTCGCCCGGCGGCTGCCGCCGGACCGGGACCAGCGCGTCGACTGGCGGGCGCTCGACGTCGCCGCGGACGACCTGCAGCCGGTGCTGCGCGGGGCGGACGTCGTCGTGCACCTCGCGTGGTTGCTGCAGCCGGCCCACGACCGGACCGAGATGGCACGCGTCAACCTCGGCGGGACGCGCCGGGTGCTCGCCGCGGTGGAGGCCGAGGGCGTCCGTTCGCTGGTGCACGCCTCCTCGGTCGGCGCCTACTCCCCCGGCCCCAAGGACCTCCGGGTCGACGAGTCCTACCCGACCGGCGGTATCTCCAGCTCCACCTACAGCCGGCACAAGGCCGAGGCGGAGCGGATGCTCGACGCCCTCGAGGGCCGGGAGCCGCGGCTGCGGGTCGTACGGCTCCGCCCCGGGATCGTGCTGCAGGCGGCCGCCGCCTCCTCGATCGCCCGTTACTTCCTCGGGCCGTTCCTTCCTCAGTCCCTGGTACGCCGCAGCCTGCTGCCGGTCGTCCCGGACGTGCCCGACCTCGCGTTGCAGGCGCTGCACGCGCGCGACATGGCCGCTGCCTACGTGCTCGCGGCGACCCGGCCGGTGCGTGGCGCGTTCAACGTCGCGAGCGAGCCGGTGCTCGATGCGGCGACGGTCGCCGAGGCCCTCGGCGCCCGCCGGATCCCGGTGCCGCGGGCGGTCGTCCGCGGCCTGGTCGACGGGCTCTGGCGGCTGCACGTCGTACCGGTCGACCCCGGGTGGGTGGACCTCGCCACCCGAGCTCCGCTCCTGGACACCACCAGGGCGCGCACCGAGCTGGGCTGGTCGCCCACGGTCTCGGCCACTGCGGCGCTGGTGGAGACGGTCGATGCCATGGCGCGCGGTGCGGGCGCCCCCACACCGGTGCTGCGGCCCCGGCCGTCGGTGCCGGGCCGGCTGGCCGAGGTCGCCAGGGCGCTGCTCCCGGG
>JAOPVD010000055.1 GCA_025966295.1 Frankiales bacterium
CGGCGTCCTGGCGGTTGTAGAGGTCATTGAACGGGTCGAACGTCGTCGGGTCGGCGTTGTCGCCGTAGAGGGTGCCGGTCCCGGAGCTGGCGTAGGGCGCGACGAAGGCGTCCGGGCCGTAGTCCGCAATGGCCTCCTTGGACCACCACCACTGGCCGAACGACTCGTGGCCGCTGGCGTCAGCACCCGCCTGCCCGCGCGCGAACCGGGCGCCGAGCGGGCTGGTGGTCCCGTCGAAGTTGTCGAGGCGGAGGCTGCTCAGGCTGCCGCCGTTGGTGCACACCGGCAGGGCGGCGGCCGGGACGGCGGCGGCGGCGGAGGTCGGCTGCCTGTCCATCTCGGTCGCGGTCACGGCCTTCGTGACCTCGGCGCAGTCCGCCTCGGTGACGCTGGTGGTGGTGCCGGCGACCGGCAGCGGCAGGTCGCCCTTGGCGCGTACGTCGTTGCAGGCCTGCGGAAGCACCCGGAACAGGTCGGCGTAGTCGCTGGCGGGGGTCAGGAGGAGCCCGACCTGGTAGTAGATGTTGGCGACCTTGACGTTCTTCTCCACCTGGTCGGCGCCGCTCATCCCGACCAGGGTCTGGCCATTGAAGCTGCCGCCGACGGCCATCAGGTACGCCGCTTTGTTGTTGACCCCGCCGTTGGCGTGGACGCCGCCGTTGTCGAACGCGTCCTGCCACGGCAGGTACGCGCTGTAGGACGGGCTCGTCATCCGATCGGGGTCAGCCGGGCTGTTGCGGGTCGGGTCGGCCATGTCGCGCGTGAAGCTCGCCCCGGGCAGCTGCTCGCCCACGAACCAGGCCTTCGCCGGGTCGTAGACGTCGGTCTTTCCGGGGGCGTTGAGGGCCGGCCCCTGGATCTGCTGGACGAGCTCACCCATGACGTCGGAGATCGACTCGTTGATGGCGCCGGACTGGTAGTAGGAGAACAGGTTCGAGGTCTGCTCCGTGACGCCGTGGGTGAGCTCGTGGGCGACGACGTCTAGCGCGGACGCATAGCCGTTGCCGTACACCATCTCCCGGCCGTTCCAGAAGGCGTTGTCGAAGTTGGGGCAGCTGTCCGGCGCCGGGCAGAAGTGGACGGTGGACCTGAGGGCCCCGCCCTGGCCGTCGATGCCGTCGCGTCCGAGCAGCGTGGAGTAGAAGTCGTAGACGGCACCGGAGAACCGGTAGGCGTCGGTGGCATCGACATCGGTGCCGTCCGGCGGCGAGGTCTCACTGCCGACCTGGGTCACCGCCGGGCCAGGGCAGCTGGGGTCGTCAGACGGGAGCGAGCCGGCCGAGCAGACCAGCCGGTCCTTCGCGCGCGGGTTGAGGTCCAGGTCGAGCAGCACGCCTCCGCGGGCGGCATCCAGGTACACCTGGTGCCGCACCGTGCTGTCGGTGGTGCTCACGGTCGTCGCCCAGACGGTGGCCGGGCCGCCGACGGCGACGCCACCGAGCAGCCGCTGGTCCAGGACGGACAGGACCGGCGTGGTGGCGACGAGCCGGGCGCCGGGGTGCGAGCGGGCCAGCCGCTGGACGGCCAGGCGGGCTGCGGTCGCGGCGCTCAGCCGCTTCTCGGTCGGGACGCTCACCACCGGCAGGGCCTCGCCGTTGACGCTGACGAGGTTGTTGGCGCCGTCGACGGTGACGACGAGCTGGCCGCCCACGACCGGAAGCCCCTGCACGGTCTGCTGAAACGCGACGATGGTGCTGGGGCCGGCCTTGGACTGCCGGAGCACGTGCAGGTTGCGGGTGGGGTCGGCGACGCCGAACAGGCCGCCGTAGCGGGTCATCCAGCGGTGCGCGGCCACGGCCGGCGCGTCGGTGCTACGGATGTCGGCCGGCCGCTGGGCGGGACGCCCGGCCCGGGTCCCGACGAAGCTCAGCTGCCCGGTCCGGCCTTGCCGACCGAACGTGGCGGCGTGGCCGGCGCGGGCGTTCAGCTCGTCGGCTCCGGACCCGGCACGCGGCTGCGCGTGCGCCGGCATCGGCGTCAGCGCCAGGCTCGCGCAGACGACGAGCAAGGCCGGGGCAGCGAGGCGCCTGACGAGCGACCCTCCGGACGACACCACTGGCCTTGACCTCCGCAGACGAAAGGGCGGCCGCGCGGCCCCCCACAGCGGAAGACGATAACCAGAAACGGACATCACGGAGGGAAGTTCGCCAACACTGGAGACGACCGCCTCGCAGCCGTCTCCTCGAACGCCAACGGACAAGGCCCCGCGGATTCTCCGGCGGGGCCTTGTCCCTCGGTAGCTGTGAAGCGCCCGCGTCGAGCGCCTACTCCCGAACGCCCGGCGCCAGCAGTCGTTTCGCCAGGTACCGCTGGAAGGTCCAGACCGCCCGCTCGAGGTGCGACAACGGACCGCCCTCGAGGTTCAGCTGGGAAGTGAACATGCGCTGCACGCCGAGCTGGGCCTGTGCGTCCTCAGCCTGGATGGACACCAACCAGTCGTGGTACTCCTTGACCTTGGCGTCCAGGTCCGGGTCGTCCAGCGCTGTCTTGTGGGCCAGGATGTCCAGCTCGAGGTAGTGCGAGTCGGGACCGGTGGGCACGAAGCTGATCGTCAGCATGGCGTCAGGGCCGGGGACGAGGATGAAACCGGGATAGATGCCGGCGACGATGTAGTTCGAGCGCTCGAAGGGCGTCAGGTTCGGCGCGGCCGGCAGCAGCAACGGGTTCAGGTAGTGACCGTCCTCCTGTCCCACCGCGGCCTCGGGGGACACGAACATCCGGGCGAAGAAGAAGTCCGTGGTCTCCAGCGGCTCGAAGTCGACCATGTGCGCGGGCCACAGCGGCTCAAGGGACTCCCCGTGCGTGCCGATGTGGTGGTAGGCCTCCCGCCCGTTGTCCACGACCAGCTTCCAGTTCGCTGCTGTCACGCCCCAGTTGATGCGGTCGACGAGCCGCCAGTCCGCGGCGTCGTAGTTGCCCATGCGGGCCTCGATCTGGTCCATCACCGTCGACAAGGGGCTGGCATCCGGGTCGAGGTTGACGAACACGAATCCCTGCCAGGTGCTGGTCTGGAAGCTCTTCAGGCAGATCTCGGACTTCTCCCGCTGAAAGGCGGCGTTGTCGTTCATGTACGACGCGCCCTGGAGCTTGCCCTCCAGGGAGTAGTTCCACTTGTGATACGGGCAGGAGAAGCTCTCCGCGTTCCCGGCCGGCTCGGCGCCGTCGAGGATGTCCATGAAGCGGTGCGCGCAGACCCGCGACAGGGCCTTGATTTCGCCCGTACCCGTGCGGGTGATGAGCAGCGGCTCGCCGGCGATGTCCCGTGAGATGTAGTCCCCTGGCTTGACGAGCTCCTCGACGCGGCCGACGTGGATCCAGGACTTCCGCCAGATCTGCTCGATCTCGAGGTCGTAGATCTCCTGGCTCGTGTAGAAGGAGGCGGGAAGAGCGCGCGCCTCCTCGAGCGGCAGCGATGCCCGCTCGCGGAGGATCTCCAGTAGTGGCTCCAGCGGCTGGGCGGAGCGCTGTGCCTTGGTACTGGGCTTGCTGGGGCGATCGGCCGTTGTGGTCATGGGTTCCTCCGGTATCACGGGGCGCTGCCGAGGATTCTCGGGCCGCGACGGCAGGTGGTCTATTGGCGCAATTGCCAATCCGTCAGCCCGTCAGGCTGGCCACCACGGACTCCACAGAGACCAGCCGAGACTCGTGGTAGTGGATGAGGCGCCACCCGGCCGGGGTGCGCCGGAAGGCGTAGGAGCAGCGCAGCTCGCCGTCGAAGGACTTGTCGACGTCCTTGATGCGGATGCTGGTCCAGAGCCTGCTGTAGGCAACGGCGACGTCCTGCACCACCGCGACCTCGGTCGACAGGGCACGCCACTCGGGAACGCTGGTGACCACCGCCGGCACACGCCCCCAGTACTCCTTGATGTCGTCGTAGGTGCAGAACGGCTCCTCGTACTCCTCCGGCTGGTACACGAGCCGGCCGGGGAACGCGGCGTCCCACATCCCAGCCATCGCAGGGAAGTCCAGCTGCTGGATGGCCTGGTGCCAGGCGTCGAGCGCTGCTCTTACGGCCTGCTCGTCTGCGGACATGCCGGTCTCCTTCATCGGTCGTAGTCCAGGACCACACGCGTGGCCGCTGGGTGTGCTTGGCAGGTCAGGACGTAGCCCGCGCGTCGTTCGTTCTGGTCGAGCCCGGAGGCCCTTCTCATGACCACCTCGCCCTCCACGACCAGTGCACGACAGGTGGCGCACACGCCCTCGCGGCAGGCATACGGCGCCTCTGGTCGCAGCGGGAGCAGCGCGTCGAGCACCGAGGTGCCGGAGGAGCTGAGCTCAAAGCTCGTGCTGGTGCCGTTGAGCACCGCCGTCACCTGGCTGTCGACCTCCGGCCCGATGGCGGGCGCGTCATCGACACCAGGGGCATGGCCGAACAGCTCGCGGTGGACCGACCGGGCATCGACGCCCAGCCCCGCCAAGGCCTTGCTGACGTCGTCCAGCAGTCCTTCGGGTCCGCAGAGCAGCCACTCATGGATGCTCGTCGCCCGCAAGGCTCCGTCGAGCAACACCTGAAGCTCCACGCCGCCCAGCCGGCCACCGATCGCTCCTGACGCCCGGGAGTAGTGGTGGTGCACGACGAGGCGATCAGGATGGCGGGCCAGCAGGTCGTCAAGTTCGGTTGCCAGCATCACCGAGCTGGGTTCGCGGTTGACGTAGAGCAGGCTCACGCGGCTGCGGCGCTCGACCTCCAGAATGGTGGCGATGTTGGAGAAGATCGGGGTGATGCCGCTGCCCCCGGCCACCGCGCCGTAGTGCTGCACCGCGGCAGGGTTGAGCTCGGTGAAGAACCGTCCGCTCGGTGTCATGACGCCCAGCACGTCGCCCGGCCGCAGCTCCGTGGTCAGCCAGGTCGAGAACCGCCCTCCCGCCTGCCGCTTCACGGCGACGCGGAGCTCCTTCGCCCCCAGCGGAGCGCTGATGGAGTAGGAGCGACGCAGCTCTTCAGACCCCAGCGTGTGCACCAGGACGACATGCTGACCCTGCACGAAGCGGTACTGCTCTCGCAGCTCGTCTGGCACCTCGAAGGTCACGCTGGTCGCGTCGTCGGTCAGCGGCCGAACCTCGGCGACGACGAGGTCATGGAGCGTCGGGACCCGACGCGACAGGGGTGAGCCGACCGGGGAATCGGCGTGCGCCAGCCGACGCTTAGCCGGAGGCACCCGAAGCCCTGGCTGTCCGGCTCAGGACGCGAATCCGGGGAGCTCGAGCTCTCCCTCGCCCTCGATGAATCCGTAGAACCGGATGGGCGTGGTGGGAGGCATTGCCTGGTCGTGGTCCTCCGGGACCGCCCAGACCGGCGCCTTCAGCACACCGCTGGAGCCCTCCCACTTTCCCGTGCCGCCCAGGAACGTGTAGATCCCGCCCTCGTAGTCGCTGCGTACTTCCCAGTCGACCCGGCCGAACATCCAGTCGCCGTCCTGGTCCTGGCCCTCGATGTGGCCGAACCCGCCGGTGACGGTCCCGTCGAGGACGATCTCATCGACGCCCGAGTACCGCGTCTTGACGTACACCTGCTGGCCGGCGGCGGTCTTGAAGCGCGTGACCAGGTAGGTCTTGTAGTTTGCGCGCCACTGGCTAGTGCCGATTTGGACCGGCTTCTCCCAGTCCGCGGTTCCAGCCGACGTCATGGTGACGTGCACGTGGGTTCCCTCCGTCATGAAAAGCGGCGAGTCACCAGCAGACCCCAGCCGAGGCGTGCCCACAATTGGCCAATGAGCCAATCTCTGGCTCAGCCGGTACGGGCACTCGCGAGACGAAGCCCTTCGGCGACCGACAGCTTTACGGCGGCCGAGCGAGTGCGCACGCCGAGCTTGGCGAAGATGTGCTCGACGTGCGCGCGCACCGTCCGGGTGGAGACAGAGAGCCGTGCCGCGATCTCGGCGTTGGAGCGACCCTCCGAGAGGGCACTGAGGACCTCGAGCTCGCGCTGGGTCAGGCCGTGCAGATCCTCCGCTTCACGGACGGTGAGGATGAGCAAATGGTCGCGGTAGCGGGCTGCCCGGTACGACAGCCAGCGACCGTCGGGGCCTGGCATGACGAGGGCATCGGACTGCTGGCCCTCGCCGAGCAGGTCCTGGGCGATCCGACGGGCCGTCTCGGGGTCACCGGCCACCTGGTCAGCGAGGTATCCGCGCAAGGCCAGGACGCGCCCGTCGGGGCCGATGCTCACCGCGCTGCTGTCATCGTCCATCGCCGCCGCCAGCGCCCGCGCCGGCCGCAGGGGGTCGACGGTGTTGGCCAGCATCGTGGACACGTGACCGATCACTGCGAAGGCCCTGTCCGGTGGCGGCTTCGCACTCGACCAGGAGAGCATGAGAAAGCCCACGTGCTCGCCCTCGGAGTTCAGCAGCGCGCTGAGCAGCCCCTCCAGGAGCCCAGCCGGACGGCCGTACTCGGCGACGCCGCGCAGGGACATCGGGTCGACCGGCAGATCCCGCTCGCACACCGGCCAGCCCGTCCTCGGGATCCCGAAGGGCTCGATCGCCTCGGCGTACCACTCGGGTGAGGCGAGGTAGTCGACGAAGTGGGCGGGATAGCTCCGGGCGATCAACGGGTCGCTGGTGGTGGCTCCAGGCGAGAGCGCGCACACCACGCCGGCGTCGAACGGGAAGACCACGGACAGCTCGTCGAGCATCTCGTCCGTCCGCTGACGCGCAGACGCCGCCGATGTCGCAATACCGGCAATGCGCGACACCACCTCGAGTGACGAGCGTGGTGCCATCGCTTACACCGCCTCAGTGTCCGCAGCGGTGGCGCGACGGCCGGTCGAGGCGCGTTGCCGATGCAGAGAGGCCGCCAAGGCTACGCCCACAACGAGGGCTGCGCCGTTGACGTAGCTGGTCACGTACGGCGGGGCACCGGCGAGGTTCAGGCCGTTGTTCAGGACCGCGAGGAAGAAGATGGCGACCAGCGTGCCACCCACGTTGTACTTCCCGGGCTTGACCGCGGCCGCGCTGAGGAAGGCCGCGGCCAACGCCGGCAGGGTGAAGGCCTCTCCGACACCCGGGTCTGCGCCACCCGCCCGGGCAACGTAGATGACACCGGCGACCGCCGAGAGCCCGCCGGCAAGGACGAAGGTGGCAGCGAGCACGAACGAGGTCCGGATGCCCACCAACTCAGCCGCCGCCCGGTTCGAACCCAACGCGTAGATCTGGCGGCCGAGTGGTGTGTGCTCCAGCAGGTAGTAGACGACCAGGGCCACGAGCACCATCGCGAAGGCGACACGGGGGATGCCGAGCGCGTTCAGCGAGCCGAAGTCGGTCACGGCCTTCGGGATGTTGCTGTCGACCGCGATGCCACCGGTCTTCTGGACCACGACTCCACCGAGCACCGTAGCCGTGCCGAGGGTGGTGATCACCCCGTTGACGCCCATGCGGGTGACGAGCAGCGCGTTCACCAGGCCAATGGCCACGCCCAGGGCAACGCCCACGGCGAGGGCGAGAAGCACGTTCATGGAGTCGGACAGCAGGCTGGCGGACATCACGGCGGACAGGCCGGTGACCGCACCCACCGACAAGTCGAACTCGTTGCACACCAGCGGCACCAGGGCGGCGAGGGCGACGATGGCGGTGACGGCCTGGCTCGAGACCAGGATCTGCAGGTTCGCCGCCGTGGGGAAGGTGTCGGCCGTCTTGCCGTACACGCTGAAGAACACCGCGGCGACGACCAGCAGGATCAACAGGGTGTAGGCCTCCAGGAAGCCCAGCAGCGCGTGCCGCGACCGCCGCCGAGCCTTCGGCTGCCGATCCGGCTCCGGGCGCACCGGCGTCGGGACGGGGTCGATCACCGTCCCGCTCACTGCTGCGCCCCGTGCTGGTAGACGGCTGCGGTGAGCGCGTCCTCCGAGAGCTCGCTGGCCCTGATCTCTGTCACGATTCTCCCATTCCGCATGATGAAGACTCGGTCAGCCACCGCCGCGAGCTCCGCGAAGTCGGAGGAGACAAGCAGTGCCGCCGCGCCCTCGTCGACCGCTCGACGGATCAGGGCATGGATCTCTGCCCGCGCGCCCACGTCGACGCCCTGACTGGGCTCGTCCAGCAGCAGCACCTTGGGGCGACGCTGCAGCCAGCGGGCGAGGACGACCTTCTGCTGGTTGCCACCCGACAGCGCCGCGATCGTCAGCTCTGCCGACCGTCCGCGGATCTGGAAGGAGGTCATCAGTGCGGCAGCACGTGCCTTCTCAGCGCGCTGGTCGAAGCCCCGCCATCGGGCGTACGAACCCAGGTCCGCCACCGAAATGTTCCGGGTGATGCTGAGGTCCGCGAACGCTGCGTCGGCCGTCCTGTCCTCTGGCACGTAGGCGATGCCGGCTCGCATCGCCGCGCGGACCGAACTGCCTGCTACCTGCTTCCCCGAGACCGACACCTGATCGTGCGCGGCTGCGCCGAGCCCGAAGATGCGCCGCAGCAGCCGGGTCCGACCGGAGCCGATCAGCCCCGCGACTCCGACAACCTCACCTGCACGCAGGCACAACGGCTCAGCGTCGATGCCCAAGCCCTTGGCTTCCAGCACAACCTCGGCAGCGGGCGCGTCCTGACTGCTCCCAGACGTCGGGCGGGTGGGTGCCGTGAGGCTGCGCCCAGCGATGAGTGTGACGAGCTCATCGCGATCGAACTGGGCGCGGCCGAGCGACGCCACAGCCCGGCCGTCGCGCAGGACCGTTGCGGTGTGAGCCACCTGGTGGACCTCGTCGAGCCGATGCGTGACGTACACGATGGTCTGACCCGCCTCGGCGTAGCGCTGTAGGTTCGCCAGCAGACCGTCGACCTCGCGCCGGGGTAGGCGGGCCGTCGGCTCGTCGAGCACCAGCACACCGCCGAACGCCTCCTCCCTGTCCTGAAGGGCGCGGGCGATCGTCACCAGCGTCTGGGTGGCGGGGTTCAGCCGACCGAGCTCGGTCCGGGGGTCCACGTCGATGCCGTACTGCTCGAGGACACGCTGGGCGCGGCGCCGGAGAGCAGACCACTTGATCCGTCCTGCCAGGCCCGTTTCGTAGCGCCCGCCGAGGACCAGGTTCTCGGCGACGCTGAGCTGCGGGAAGGTGGACTGCTGCTGGTGCACGAACAGGAGGCCGCCCGCACGTGCGTGTGCCGGCGTCTGCGCCTTCGCCTCCCGCTGCACACCGCCGATGACGAGCTGGCCGGAGTCGGCTGAGACGACTCCGGCCAGGATCTTGATGAGGGTGGACTTCCCACTGCCGTTGCCGCCGAGCAGGGCATGGATGGTGCCGGCCTCGACGTTCAAGGTGACGCCATCGAGAGCCTGGGCACCGCCGTAGGCCTTGGCCACGCCCCGCACCCGCAACGCGTGACGGTCAGTGGCCAAGGGCGAGTGCATGGCTACTTGGACTGCCACGACTGCTTATAGACGGCCCGGAAGTCGATCGCCGGCTCCCAGCCGCCAGTGGGCGGCAGGTTGTTGTCGACGTCGAACACCTGCATCCCGATGCCAGACGAGGCCACCGGCTTGCCCTGGAAGAGCCGGTTGAGGATGTCGACCCCGGCGTAGCCCTCCCACGGCAGGGACGTGCAGTAGCCCGCGGTCTCACCCTTCTTCCCCCGGACCAGGTCCAGGGCCGCAGACGTTCCGCCGCCGGCCACCACGAGCAGCTTGTCGGCTCGGCCGGACGCACGGACCGCGGCGGCGACGCCAGCGGTCATGACGCCGTCGTAGGGCGCCATCACGACATCCGCCTGGGGGTTGCGCACGATCGCCTGGGCCACCTTCTGCTGCAGCGCCGGTCCGATGTCGGCTCCCGTGAACGTCACCGTGTCGACCACCGTGCACCCGGGGCAGGTCTTCATCTCGTCGATGAAGCCCCGCTGGATCGCCCGGGTGCTGTTGGTGTCGTTCTCGAACAGGTTGATGACCTGGGCCTTGCCGCGGGTCTTGCTGATGATCCAGTCGGCCTCCGCCGCACCGGCCGACGCAGCCCAGGTCTCAAACGCTCCTTGGGTGTAGGTCACCTCGCCGTCGAAGAGCTTGTCGCTAGGGCAGTCGGAGCTCTCAGCAGCGGCGACCTTGATGCCTGCGGTGCGCGCCTGCTGCAGCGCGGACTTGATGCCGGCGCAGTCGATGGCGTACAGGAAGATGCCGTCCGCCTTGGCCGCGATGGCCTGCCGGACGCCGTCGAGGTAGCGCGACGGGGTGAACTGACCGTCGAAGACGGTGACCTTCCAGCCAAGGGAGGCGCCAGCTTCCTGCGCGGCCTGCGCGACGAGCGCGCCTTCGGCAGCTGCCAGGCTCAGGTCGATGACCCAGATGCTCTTGCCTGTCTGGTGGCCCACGACGTCCGTGGGCGGCGACTTGAAGGTGACGCCCGCGTAAAGGTCTTTGAGCTTCTGGTCGGCCTGGGCGACGCCGTCGCCTGTAGCAGCGGCGTTGCTGGGGGTGGCACCGGACGCGGTCGGGGTGTCCGACCCTCCGCATGCCGAGACGGTGAGCAGGAGGGCCACGGCCGCGATCGCGGGCCATCGCCTCGGCCGAACCTGCTGGGAGTTCTGCACCTGATGCTCCTCATCGGAAGGCCTGGACCGGATCGGTCGCCAGCGGTCGCTCAGCTAGGGCCCCCTCACACGTGCCACGAGCCGAGGCAGCGCCCTACGGCAGGACTATCTGGGCGACGTGATCGAATGTCAACCCTAGAGGCGGCAGTTGCCGCGACAAACTCGATGAATTGCGGGACGGCGTTCGAGATTCGCTCCTCGAGTGCGCCCAGTCACCGTGCGTCACGCTTTGGCCGTGGCCAATTGCGCGATCTTCGGCGGGAAGGACGCCTGTTGGAACGATGTTCGTGGAACAGAAGCCCTAGTCGCTTGACATTCGTAGGCAACGAAGGCTCTAGTGGTGCCGCGCGGGCCCCCGGGCCTCCCCCGACCTGTCACTGGCACGAGGAGATCGCATGACCGCCGTTCCCGAGATCACGCCGGCCCAGGGCTCGAGCCGGGCGGAGATCGAGTCGACCAAGCAGCGCCTCAGCGCCGCCGGTGTCCGCTACCTGTTCGGCGCATACGTCGACATGCATGGCGTGCCCAAGTCGAAGTGCGTGCCGATCGAGCACTTCGAGGACTACGTCGCAGGCTCGGAGCTGTACACGGTCGGCGCGTTGGAGGGCATGGGCGAGCTCGGGCCCAACGAGGACGAGTGCACCGGCATCCCCGACCTGGCGGCGCTCACGGTCCTACCTTGGGACCGCCGGTACGCCTTGGCGCCGGCCAACCTGTTCCTGCACGGCGAGCCGTACTCGCACGACTCGCGCTACCTGCTGCAGCGGCAGATCGACGAGGCCGCGCTGATGGGCTACCGCTTCAACATGGGCGTGGAGCCGGAGTTCTACGTCATGCGGCCCAGCGAGGACGGCTTCGAGCCATGGATCGCGGAAGACACGGTGAACGCACCGACGCGTGGCTATGACATCGACACCACGATGCTGGCTGACGCTTTCCTGGAGCCGATGGTCCAATACATGGACGAGCTCGGCTGGGACGTCTACTCCTTCGATCACGAGGGCGGTGCGGGTCAGTACGAGTTCGACTTCCGCTACACCGACGGCATGGCCATGGCCGATCGCATGGTGTTGCTGCGTCTCATGGCCAAGCACGTCGCGCGTTCGTTGGGCTGCATCGCGACCTTCATGCCGAAGCCCAGCTCGCAAGCCTTCGGCTCGGGTGCGCACTTCAACATGAGCCTGGCGCACCTGGAGACCGGCGCGAACGCGTTCGAGAAGGAGGGCACCGAGGGGCGCTTCGACCTCCCCGCCCAGGACGGCTACTCCGAGCTGGCCTATCAGTTCACCGCCGGGGTCCTGGCGCACTCTGGCGCCATCGCCGCAATCGTGTGTCCGACGGTCAACTCCTACAAGCGACTGCTGCCCCGGGGCTTGATGAACGAGATCAGCTGGGCACCGGTGTTCCGGTCCTACGGCTACAACAACCGCACCCTGATGTGCCGGCTACCCGTCAACCGCCGCTGTCTGGAGCTGCGGATCGCCGACGCTGCCTGCAACACCCATCTCGGCGCCGCAATCACGTTGGCGGCCGGGCTGGACGGCATCCGGCGCGGACTCGACTCCGGCCCGGCCGTCAACTTCGACACCTACAAGGCCAGCCAGCAGGAGCTCGACGCGGCCGGCGTCGTCCGGCTCCCCGCAACGCTCGCGGAAGCGCTGGACGAGCTTGAGGCCAGTGACTTCGCAAAGGGGGTGCTCGGGGCGGACGTGCACAAGAGCTTCCTGGAGCTCAAGCGGGCCGAGTCCCTTGAGTACAACACCGTCGTGGGCGAGTGGGAGCGCCAGCGGTACATGCAGCTGTGGTGAGCCAGCTGCTCGGCACCCGCGCGCACGCCAACAGCACCGTCGTGGAGCGCCTCCGCGCGTCGGACCCGGTGCTCGTCGACATCCTGCCCGCGGGGGAGGCGATCCCGGGTATGACCGCCACGACCATCCTCACCTCCGGTGTCCCGCTGTCCTGGGAGGACTACTACGGCGGCCAGCGCAGGGCGATCCTGTCCGCCGCCGTCTACGAGAGACTGGCGGTCAGCCTGGAGGAGGCGGACCACAAGATCCAGGCCGGCGAGATCCAGGTCGCGTTCACCCACGACCACGGCTGCGTCGGCTCCGTGGCCGGCATCTACACCGCGTCCATGCCCGTGTTCGTGGTGGAGGACCGGCAGCACGGAAACCGCGCGTTCTGCAACTTCTACGAGGGCGAGTCGCGGTACCGGCTCAACTACGGCAGCTACGACGAGAGCGTGCGTGACGGACTGCTGTTCCTGCAGCATGAGCTGGCGCCCGTGCTCCAGGACGCTGTCCGGCGGTCTGGCGGGATCGAGCTGAAGCCGCTCATCGGCCGGGCCCTGCGCATGGGCGACGAGCTGCACAGCCGCAACACGGCGGCGACCAGCCTGTTCCTCCGGGAACTGGTGCCGCACCTGCTCGCCATGTCGGCCGAGGGGGACCTGGCCCGCGTCACCACGGCCTTGAACTTCCTTCAGGCCAGCGACTACTTCTTCCTGCGGCTCTCGATGGCAGCCGCCAAGGCGAGCGCCGACGCCGCCGATGGCGTGCCCGGTTCCAGCGTCGTCACTGCCATGACCATCAGCTGCCGGGAGTTCGCCATCCGCGTCAGTGGGCTACCCGGTCAGTGGTTCCGCGGCTCGCTGCCGCAGGCCGACGCCAAGCTCTTCGACGGTTTCACGATGGACGACATGGAGTGGATCGGCGGCGAGAGTCTGATCGCGGAGACGGTCGGGCTCGGCGCCTTTGCCCAGGCCGCCGCCTTCGGGCTGCAGGCCTACCAGGGCGGTGACGCCCAGGCCATGGTCGCCATGAACGAGTCGATGTACGCGATCACGGTTTCGGAGCACGACACCTACCTCATTCCGTACTTCGGCTTCCGTGGCGTCCCGCTCGGCATCGACATCCATCGGGTCGTGGACAGCGGCATCGTTCCCCTCATCGACGGTGGCTTGACCGGCAAGGCCGGCGGCCAGATCGGAGCGGGGGTGCTGAGCGCCCCCATGGACTGCTTCGTCGCCGCCCGGTCGGCGTACGCCGCCGCCTATCCGCAGCACGAGTCATAGCCGACCGCACCTGCTCTCTCGCTCCATCACACCTAGGAGGTTGACCACATGAAGGCTGTGCGACTTGAGGAGTACGGCAGGGTTCCGACGGTCACGGACGTGCCCGACCCGGTCCTGCTGGCGGACGACGACATCATCGTGCAGGTCGAGGGCGCCGGCGTGTGCCGTACCGACATCCATGCCTACGAGGGGCAGCTGCGCGATGTCTTCCCGACGCCGCTCCCCTTCACTCTCGGCCACGAGACCGCCGGGGTCATCGCCGAGGCCGGCCCGCGGGTGCGTGGCATGGCCGTCGGTGACAAGGTGATCCTGCATCCGCTCATCACCTGCGGGGTCTGCACTGCCTGCCGACGCGGCGACGACATGGGCTGCTCGGACAGCGCCTTCACCGGACTCGTCGTCGACGGCGGCATGGCCCAGTTCGTCCGCACCAGCCAGCGGGCAGCGATCGTGCTCGATCCCAGCACCGATACCCAGAGCATCGCGCCGCTGGCAGACGCGGGGCTGACGGCTTACCACGCGATCCGCAGGGCCGTGGGCAGCCTCACGTCGGAGAGCGTCGCCGTGGTCGTCGGGTGCGGCGGCCTGGGCCACCTGGCCATCCAGATGCTGCGGGCCATGACCGACTGCGCGATTGTCGCGGTCGACCCGCTCGAGGCGGCCCGCGCACTGGCGCTCGGGCTGGGCGCCACCCGGGTGGCGGGCGAGGACGCCCGCCAGGTGGTCGAGGAACTCACGAACGGCGCTGGCGCGACGGCTGTGTTCGACTTCGTGGGCGAGGACGAGACCCCGCGGCTGTCCCTGGACCTCCTCGGCCGGCAGGGCAGCTACTACATCGTCGGGTACGGCGGCACCCTCGAGGTGCCAACCCTGGAGATGGTGCTCAAGGAGATCAAGGTTCAGGGCAACATCGTCGGCTCGTACCAGGACCTGCGCGAGCTGGTCCGGCTCTACGAGCGCGGCCTGCTCGACTCGCGGGTCGTGAGCTATCCGCTGCTGGACGCGCCGCGGGCGTTCGCCGACCTGAACAGCGGAATCATTCGAGGCCGCGCCGTTCTCGTCCCCTAGCCCGGGCGGGCCTGTTCGCGGCCGTAGGATGGACGCCAGCCGAAGCGGCTGGGAATGCAGCGTCACGGTAGGCATCGACAAAGGGACCTGATGGCAGACGGGGCGACGAGCCGGGGACAGCGGCAGAGGGCTACCCGCACGAACGCTGACGTCTCTTCCCAGGACGACAGCGGCCTGCGTCCACGCCAGCTCGATGCCCTCGACCGCGACATCATCCGCCTGCTGCAGAAGAACGGTCGCACGCCGAACACCGACATCGCACGTGAGTTGAGCGTCACGGAGACCACCATCCGCAAGCGCATCGCTCAACTCCTCGAAGACGACATGATCACCGTCGTCGCCGTACCGACCCCCAAGGCCGTAGGCGGGAACCTCTCGGCCATCATCGGGCTGTCCATCGAGCTCAAGTCTCTGCACGACGTCGGGGAGCGGGTCCGGCAGTTCACCGAGGTTCGCTACGTCGGGATGTCGGCCGGCCGTTACGACCTGATGCTCGAGGCGTTCTTCCGCGACCAGGAGCACCTGCTCGACTTCCTCACGAAGCGCCTGGGCCCGATGAAGGGCATCACCGGGATCGAGACCTCAATCATCCTCAAGGTCGTGAAGTTCAGCTACGAGTGGGAGATGGTCTGACCGGGCCTGATTGCACCCACCCGCAAGGCGCCCGGCAGGCCGCGGTCGTAGGGCATGCGCTGCTCCGGCACGTACTGCCCGCCACATTCAGCACGACCTGGTTCCGGCCAGCCGTCTTTGCGCCGTACAGGACGGCGTTGGCCCGGGCGATGCTCGCGTTGAGGTCTTGAGCCCGCCGGAACGGCGCCCGGCCGACCAGGGGTTGGGCCACGTGGTTCGCTCAGCGTGAAGCGACAGCCCGCTCAGCGTCGGACTCGGGGGTCCCATCCGCGTGCTGTCGCCCAGGCGGGGCGGCCGGAAGGTGCTTCGGCCCCATGCCGTCGATGTAGGCCAGCGCCACCGCCGAGACCACGAACGCGAGGTGGATGACGGTCTGCCACAGCATCGTGTCG